>NZ_CP154468.1:1300000-1427500 GCF_039545455.1 Brucella sp. BE17
TACGCACATCGATGTCAGGGTCGACTGCGATAATGAGTTTTGTATAGCTGAATTGCGGCAGAATCGACCACAGCCCCATCATCACCCGCCGTGCCTGTCCCGGATAGCGCTTGTCGATCGAAACCACCATCGCCCGATAGGAGCACGCCGCTGGCGGCAGCCACAGATCGATTATTTCGGGAAACTGCTTACGCACCACCGGCACGAAAAGCTGGTTCATCACTTCGCCGAGTTTTGAGGGCTCATCCGGTGGGCGTCCCGTATAGGTCGAAAGATAGACCGGCTTTTTGCGTGTCGTAATCGCCGTCACCTGCATGACGGGAAATTCTTCGACACTGTTATAATAGCCGGTATGATCGCCATAGGGGCCTTCCGGTGCGGTCTGCGATACGAAAACGCTGCCCTCCAGCACGATTTCCGCATTGGCGGGCACGCTTAAGGGAACGGTTCGGGCTTTGGTAACCAGCGGCCGCTGGCCTGACAGAAGCCCGGAAAATGCCAGTTCGCTCATACCCTCGGGCAATGGCATGACGGCGGATAAGATAGTCGCCGGGTCAACGCCGATGGCAATGGCGACGGGCATATCCCGCCCAAGCTTTTGCCACATCCGATGGTGGCGCGCGCCGCCGCGATGGGCGAGCCAGCGCATGATCAGACGGTCGGGGCCCAGCTTCTGCATACGATAAATGCCAACATTGATATCCGACGGATCATCAGGCGAAGTCGTTATGACCAGCGGCCATGTCACAAGCGGTGCTGGCTCACCCGGCCAACACCATTGGATCGGCAGTTTTCCCAAATCGATTGCGGCGCCTGTATGAATGACGTCCTGCACAGGTGCCCGGTTTATCCGGCGCGGTCGCATTGCAAGTGCTGTCTTTGCCAAGGGAAGCTTGTTCCAGATTTCCCGTGCCGAGCGCGGTGGCTTTGGTGCGCGCAATTCCGCCAGCATATCCGCCAATTCGGGCAGTTCCTCCACCTGCCGTCCCAGACCCCAGGCTATACGCCGTTCAGAACCAAACAGATTAGCCAGCAAAGGAACAGCGACCGGATTGCCATCGGCATCGACCGGCTTTTCAAACAAAAGTGCTGGTCCATCCGCCTCAAGCACGCGTTTGTGGATTTCGGTTACTTCATGAACAAGCGAAACAGGACGCGCAATGCGCACAAGATCGCCACGCTTTTCAAGCTCTCGCATGAAACTTTGCAGGCAATCATAATGCGGCGGAACGGGAGAAGCATTTTTCATGGCTCTGTTTGAAAGCCAAATTCTTCAACCTTCTTTGATTTTAATCAAACTTCTCACGCGATGAATCGCTTAATTCTTGTTCACCTTGTAACAGCGCATTGAAAGCTGGGTAATGATGAAAGTTCCGTCAACCGTGGCGCATCCAGCCCGGCTCGTACCGCCATTTCTGCTAACGCCTGTTGTTTCGCGCGTGTTCCTGCAGGTTCTCAGGCAACATCCGGGACTGTTTGAAAGGCTGGGCGATTATGTCAACAGGCGTTTCGGTTTCAGCCCTTCGGATTTGCCGTTCAGCTTTCTTGTCGAGCCGTCAATACCGCGCATTACGGTCGTGCGAAAAAGTGAATTACCTGAAACCGATGCCGCGATCGAAGGCCCGCTGGTAATGTTGCTGGCCCTTCTCGAAGGCAAACTCGACGGCGACGCCCTGTTTTTCTCGCGCGATATCACGGTCACCGGCGACATGGAAGCCATGCTTGCCCTGCGCAACGCGCTGGATGACTGCGATGTCGATCTGCCTTCCGATCTTGGCAAAAGTGCCGGTCCTTTTGCACCTGTGGTACGCACGATTGCAAACTACGTCCGCAGCAAAGCGCTCGAGCCGGACATAAGCGATCAGGGAGAGCGTTCATGGAACTGATCTGCCCCGCAGGCACCCCCTCGGCGCTGCGCGAAGCCGTGCAGGCGGGTGCCGATGCCGTCTATTGCGGGTTTCGTGACGAGACCAATGCGCGTAATTTTCCCGGCCTCAATTTCAGCCGCACCGAACTGCGCGACGCGATCAGTTTTGCGCATTCGCGGCGCACTGAGGTCTTTGTCGCCATCAACACCTTCATGCGCGCGGGCGACGAGCATATCTGGTACTCTGCCGTGGATGACGCCGCAGCATTGGGCGCTGATGCCGTGATTCTGGCCGACTTCGGCCTGATGGCCTACACAGCGGAGCGCCATCCCAACCAGCGCCTGCATGCATCCGTGCAGGCTTCCGCGTCCAATGCCGATGCGGTCAATTTTCTGATCGACGCCTTCAAGGCCAAACGCGTGGTGCTGCCGCGCGTTCTGACCATTCCCGATATTGCAAAACTTGGCAAAAAGATTGCCTGCGAGATGGAGGTTTTTGTCTTTGGTGGCCTCTGCGTAATGGCTGAAGGCCGCTGCTCGCTGTCTTCTTATGCCACGGGTAAATCGCCCAATATGAATGGCGTCTGTTCTCCGGCCAGTCATGTGCGTTATCGCAATGACGGTTCCGAACTTGTCTCGGAGCTTGGCGATTACACCATCAATCGCTTTCCTCAAGGCGAAGCGGCAGGCTATCCAACGCTGTGCAAAGGCCGCTTCAATATTGGCGACGAGGAAGGCTATGCCTTTGAAGACCCTGTTTCTCTAGATGTGATGAACCATATCGGCGAATTACGGGCAGCAGGTGTCTCGGCGCTCAAAATCGAAGGGCGACAGCGCGGCAAGGCCTATGTCGCCGAAGTCGTCTCGACATTGCGACAAACGCTATCGGCGGGGCCGGACAAGCGCGCAGCACTTCTGTCACGGTTGCGCACGCTGAGCGAAGGCCAGCAAACCACATCGGGCGCTTACGAAAAACGCTGGAGATAATCCATGTCTGATATTGCCCATCGCCCAAGCCTGAGCCTTGGCCCCGTTCTCTATCTGTGGGACGGCCCGAAATGGCGGGATTTCTATTTTCGCATTGCCGATGAAGCGCCGGTCGAACACGTTACAATCGGTGAAATCGTTTGCTCCAAGCGCTTTCATTTCACCGATCCTTATATCGCAGACGTTATCGAACGGCTTCAACGCGGCGGCAAAAAAATAGCCCTCGGCTCGCTGGCGCTTGTCATGCTGGAACGCGAAGCAAAGCATGTCCGGCAAACCGCCGAACAATCGCTGCTGCCCGTGGAGGCCAACGACCTTTCGGCGCTGGGGCTGCTTGCAGGCAAGCCGCATCTGGTCGGTCCGCTGGTCAATGTCTATAATGCGGCCACAGCCAGAGTTCTGGCAGCGCGTGGCGCGCAATCCATCTGCCTGCCACCGGAACTGCCCTTCAATTCCATTCGCGAAATTATCAAAGGCGCGCCGGATATCGCATTCGAGGTCTTTGCCTTTGGCCGAATCCCGCTGGCAATTTCCGCACGTTGCGCCCATGCTCGCTTCAAGGGCCACATCAAGGATAATTGCCAGTTCGTCTGTGGCGAAGAGCCGGACGGCCTGCCGGTCAAGACGCTCGACAGCCAGCAATTTCTGTCACTCAACGGCGTGCAGACAATGTCCCATACCTGTCAGTCGCTGATCGAAGACGTGCGAGAGCTCACAGCAGCGGGTATAAGCCGTTTCAGATTATCGCCACAGGATTGCGACATGGTTGCCGTCGCACGCATCCATGATGACGTGCTGCAGGGCCATATCGAGCCGACAGAGGGGCTGGTTCGCTTGCAGGCGGTTTATCCCGCAGTTCCGCTTTCAAACGGCTTTCTGCATGGCGGTGTCGGTGCATCTTGGGTGACCCGCCAGAAAAACGCGACCGTCATGCACGGATGATATCGGTATTTTTGTTGCTTATAGCGTTTCAGGCGCACGGCCAATTATAAAGATGCATTAAGCTTCGCCTTCGGCAAGGCGTCGAATGCCGGTTGTATCGATAACGGTCAATTTCTGTCGACCGCCGCGCACAAACCCTTTCGCCTCCCATCCACTGAGAATACGTGAGACAGTGTGCAGCGTCGTTCCGGTCATTTCGGCGATATCCTGCCGAGTGATGGGGAAATCGATACGGATACCGTTCTCTTCCTTCTTGCCCGCCTTTTGCGCAAGACGCAGCACGACATGCGCGACGCGGCGTTCGACTTCCTCCGTCGACATCTCACGAATGCGCGTATGCGCTTCTTCAAGGCGCGTGCCAATGGTCTGGATGGCATTCATGGCAAGACCGGGATTTTGTTCGACGAAATAATCCCATAAATCGGTGGGCCAGCCCAGCACGATGCTTTCGGTTACGGCCACTGCCGTTCCCGGATAATCATGACGCTGCAAAGCCTTGGCAAAACCGAAAAGATCACCCGGATGCACCATGCGCACAATGATCTGCTGGCCATCGGATGTAACCTGATTGACCTTCAGACGGCCATAAAGGAGAAGGTAGAACGAGACCGCGTCATCGCCCTGCTCGAAGATCGATTCCCCCTGCAAGACACGGCGTGAGGTGGCATAGGAAACAAGCTTGTCCAGCTCGTTATCACCCATTCTGGCGAATAACGACAGCTTCCTGACAAGACCGCGATCGATCGTGGCCATTCCGATTACCCCTACTTAAATTTCCTGATCCTGCTTATCACAACAAAGCAGGATTGGCACATATTGAGGGGCATAAAGTTTTGGCATTTAAATAAAAACCATCATACAGAAAAGCCCCTGAGCCGTTTGAGCATGGGTGCATACCAACGCCCATCGCGGACGAGGCGAAATCCGAGATTGTCGGGCGGCAGGCCAACGCTGCACCCGCCCGACTTCGGGTTGCGGATGAAGGAGCTCATGGCAGCCCTATGCTTGCCATTGACCACATACACCCCGCAAACGACACTTTCATTGGCAACCTTGCCATAGGCATCGATATTGACCCTGCGGTGACAGGTATTGGTCCATTCCCAGACATTGCCGCCTATATCGGCCACACCAAATTCATTTTCACCGAATGCGCCTGCGGGACGCACAGTCGGGTTGCGATTCTGGTTACGCGCACTCTGGATTTCATAATCGCGCAGCCACCGCAATGCAGGGTTCGTTGCACTTCCCTCCTCTACGCCCAAGGCATCATCGGTAAAGCGTGAACCGGCGGCAAACGCCCATTGCTCATCACTCGGCAGGTACCAGACCTCACCGGTCTTGCGCGAAAACCATTCGGCATAAGCCTGCGCATCATCATAGCTTATGCCTACCACCGGATGATCTGATGGCGATGTACGTGATCCGGCACCATCTGCGATTACACAAGCGCCTTCCCTGACGCAAAGTTCGTACTCTGCCACTGTGACCTGATATTTCATGATCTCGAAGGGCCGCGTGAGCCAGCGCGTCGTCAAAGGTGCGTCGGTGGGGTAATTGTTCTTCTGAAAATCGCCATCAGCGCGATACGTCATGCGTCGCGATGCAACGCTGACCGTTTGAGGGCGCTGTACTTCCAGGCCCTGCCGCTTTGCACCAATCTCGCTGGCCGCATCGACGACAAAAAGCCCTGCTGCAACGGCCAGCAGCACCGTAGGTACCGCAATCGCCAGATCGCGCAATCGTTGCTTTGTACCGTGTTTCATGATGTCTACACCCACAGTTACAGGGTCGGCCGTTCGGGGGCATACCCCCGAACGTATGTTTTGAAAAGCGGCTTCAATCGTTCAGTTTCATGGAGCCGCTCAAAGCGTTGCCTTACATGCCTGACGGTGCCAGAACCGAAGTCATCAGGTCGTCGTTCCACTCGCCCGTTACCTTGAAATGTGCGGCAGCGCCCAGTTCGAAGGCTTCGATAAGGTTGTGGTTGACATAGGCATAGATGCCCGGCTGCTGGAACGTGTAGAATGCAGCACCCGCCGTACCACCCGGAATGAACCAGGTTTCCTGATCGACATCCGGCGGCGTATTGAACTTGCCGGTCGCCCAGACATAATCACCATGACCGCCAATCAGATGCGGCCGCGTATCGCGGTTAGCCTGGGAGTGAACAATCAGCACCTTTTCGCCAACCGCCGCCGTCATCGCATTGTCACCCGTCAGCGCACCAACAGCACCGTTGAAAACGATATGGGTCGGGGTCAGTGTCCGCATCACCTTGGTGACATCTTCATATGAGTCGCCGGGGCTTTCATACTTCTTGTAGGCACCCTTCTCATCACGCGGCACATAGAAGTCCTGTTCGCCGACATAATAGACCTTGTCGTAGGTGAGCGCATTGCCCTTGCCGTCGCTCAAGCCTTCGCGCGGCAGAACCATGATCGCGCCATTCATGCCGGATACCACATGCCATGGAACCATTCCGGGAGGTGCGCAGTGATAAACGAACACGCCGGGCTTGGTCGCCTTGAAGCGCAGGATCGTCTTTTCGCCGGGGTTGATCTGCGTGAGACCGCCGCCACCCAGTGCACCGGTTGATGCGTGGAAATCGATATTATGCATCAGGGTGTTGTTTTCGTGATTGATCAGGGTCAATTCAACATAGTCATCCTGATGCACAACCATCAGCGGTCCCGGGACGGTGCCGTTGAAAGCCATGGCGTGATATTCGGTGCCATCGGCGTCGAGGATGATTTTCTTTTCCTCGATCACCATGGTGAATTCGACCACCTTGGGGCCGCCCTTGGCAACTTGACTATGCGCGTGGACGAAAGGCGGATCGACAAGCTCTACCTTCTCTCGCGGAAGCGCTGCTATATCGGCAGCGCTCGCCTTCTTCAGCGTCGCCTGTCCAAAGGCCGTGCCGGCCGACAGCACAGGAGCCAATGCGCCAGCAAGGGCCGCTCCTGCCAAAATCGTACGACGGTTGATATTGAGTGGATTGCCCATCGAGTCTCTCCTTACGATAGGACTGAGCTCTTTTCGCTCTGTCACTATATTTATAGGCGATACTCCGTGATTTCTCATTGTTCAGGATCAATGACACGTCTAAAACGTGATATAATTTATTATTATAATTCAATTGCTTATATGAAACTTTCATCACATTATGCGTTTGTTTGTTCTGGAACAACCAATATCGAAATCCGCCTGGAGAAAAATTGTATTTCCGGCGCTGTAATGAATGTAGTTTAGAATTATTCTTTATTGAGTAAATCTCGTAGAATTGCCGATTATTCTTCAAAAAATCCCTGTGTCAAAGGATATCTTCAAAACAAAAAACGGCTTCATCGCAATTGATAAAACCGCTTTCGTCTTAACGTAAAAAAGTTTGCTATCTGAAAGCCGGCACAGCAAACCGGGCCTGCGCCTCGGCTATAGCCATTTCGGGCGACCACGCCGGTTCATAAGTCAGTTCGACTTTTACAGTCCTGACGCCGGATACATCCTCTATGCACGCTTGTACTGCCTGCGTGAGAAATCCGGCTGCCGGACAACCGCGCGTCGTCGTTGTCATCTGAACCGACACATCGCCATTGGTGTCAACATCGATACGATAAATCATTCCCAGATCGACCAGATTGATCCCCAGTTCAGGATCCATCACGATGCGCAGGGCATCTCTGATTTCGGTCTCCAGCTGCACACTATCGACGTATTGCATGATCGTTCCTTACGCTGTTCCAACGCGGATCATAATGCGATAGGCCTCGCCCTTTTCATCGAAATTGCCAACCCATTGATGTCCGCGCTTTTCAAGTTCAGGAAACAGAAACAATGGCTCGCGGTGCAACAGAGCGAACAGCACTTCGCCCATGCCCATATTTTCCACTTCCGCCAGAATACTGACCATCGGTTGCGGCGGCTCCATATCGGAACAGTCGAGATATTGTGACGGCTCCGGCCAGTCATCGGGCGAACCGGCATTATCCGAAACATCCACCACCGGAACCTGTTCGCCGATGGGCGAGAACAGGACTTGCCAGTCACCCTCACCGATTGGCTCAGGCTTTGCCGAAAAGCCCTTGCGCTCCATCACGGCGAAAAGCGGAACCGGTTTGAACGGAGCAATCAGCAACAGACTTTGTCCGGGAGCCAGCGTATCAATCGCGCCCATAATCGCCTGAAACGGCTCGACTCCGTCTTTCAACAAAGGACGCACATCAAGCTCACGCGGTATCAATGCCTCAACAGAAACTGTCATCTCGTTCTCCCAGGTATTGTTTTGCCAGCATATATCAGATGTGGAATAGTTATGACATTCGGCAGCTTCATGGCCTCCGGCACATCCATCAGTCTGCGCGCACGAATGAACTGGGTTATCAGGGCCACGATTGCAATCAGATTAAGCCCGCACCCCACCCTGAAAGCCATGGTATCGGCTATAATCAGTGCAAAGACGGCAATGGCCACGCCGGTATAATAAACGAAAAACCAGCGCCTGCTGCGACTTTCCACCACGATATCCTGCACACGCGGCGTCATGACCTTGCCCATGACAGGACCATAGCATTCAAGCCATGTTAGAAAAGGCACGATCTTGTAAAGCTGGGCCAGACTTAACCCCGTCAACCAGCCGAAGGCAAAAAGATAAACCAGAGCGGCAATGACCGCGTCCGGCGAACCAGTCCATGGCAAGGCAATGGCGATAATCAGCGATAGAAGCATTGCCGAAAAAGCCGGGATGGAGGCCGCGCTGTTGAGTTCGATGACCTTGCGTTTGCGCTGTGCATAAATGCTGCGCACGTCGTGCATATAAAGACCAAAACTCGCAACGCCCAGCAAAAGCGCGAGCAGCAGCACGAGATCCACACCGTCATAGCCCAGGGCCACGAAAATAATCGAAAACGAAAGCAGGGCCAGAGCCGCAGCGCCCACTGCCCACACCAGATGGGTCGTCCGCTTTGCGGTTTCGGGTGCCAGCATGAACATCGTCAAAAGCCGGTAGCTGACGCCCATCGCGGTAAACGTCATCCAGCCACCGAGGCCGAGAATGGCATGAATGGAAAGGCTGGATGCTGCGAGATTGAGAAAGAATATCTGCTCCACCGCGCCTGAAAGCACCAGCGTGAACAGGCTGCCCAGCATTGCAACCACGATTACGCATATAAGGCCAATCGCGACAAAGCGTGCTGGCAGCGCCAATGGACGCGCGTTCCAGATCGTCACGCCGAGCATCACCACGATGATGGCAAAGCCTGTCGTCAGAAGAAGTGCTGATGCAGGTAATAGCCAGCTGGGTATATCCCAAAACCCGGCCATACCCGCAAACCCGCCGAGCAAGCCTGCAAGACCCGTCAACAGACAAAGAAGAGCTGGCAGGCCCGCTTGAGCCAGTTGCAACGGCTTGGCGACCAGAACCGGCACGAATTGTAAAAGCGCGCCGCACATCAGCAGCGACAGCCAACCGATGGCGACGATATGCACAATGATCAGTGTTTCAGGCGCCCGCATATCGTCAAATGGATAACCCAATCCCGCAGCCATCAGCGCTGTTCCCGCGATGAGAAAGAACAGCGAAGCGGCAAAATAGGACAAAGTCCAACGGGAAAGAGCGGCACCGAACATTTGAGGCCTATATCAAAAAGTGCAATCAGTGATTGCCACAAGTGCATTCATGCGTTTCGGCATGTGCTTCGACAGGCGTTTCAGGGCGCCCGATCTCCACCCGCCAGATCGGACCATTTTCCTTGTATTCCCACGAGAAAACTCCGGGATTACGGCTTTCAAGCTGATAATGAAGCGGCACGGGATCGTGATCATTGACGATCTGCAATGTTTCACCCGGCTCCAGAGCATCGATCATTGAGAAAATCGTCGCGTGGCGGGCGATGGGCGGAATGGCGCGGACATCAATGATATTCAATGTGGAAACGGGTGCGCTTGTCATCGGGTTCATCCATGGCCGTTGGCTTTCGACAGATGACGATGACAGCCCGCATCATCATGATCCCAATCTAACGGGGATGATGCGGGCCTGATTTGTTTCATCTCAAACAACAGAAAATAAATCGGAGCGAAGAGAAACGCTGCTGTTTACCCCGCCAGCATACGGTAAATGGCAGGCAGTGCTGCGGGAAGTTTCGCCAATCTGCCAATCAACGCATAGCCGCCATGGCCAAAAAGCGCGGGCAGATAGGCATTGGCCTCGCGATCCACGGTGACGGCAAAGACATTGACGCCTTTTGCGCGTGCTTCACTGACCGCGCGGCGCGTATCTTCCAGCGCAAACCGCCCTTCATAATGATCGACATCGTTCGGCTTGCCATCGGTCAGGACCAGAAGCAGTTTTTTGCGGTTATGCTGTTCATTGAGTTTTTCTGTGGCATGCCGCATCGCGGCGCCCATACGGGTATAAAAACCGGGTTTTAAAGCGGCGATGCGATGCTCGACGGATGCGTTGAAATTTTCATCGAAATCCTTGACCGTTTCCACCCGCACCCATGAGCGGCGGCGCGACGTGAAGGTGAGGATCGAACAGCGGTCGCCACAAGTGGCAATGCCGTTGGCGAGCACCAGCAGCGCTTCCTTTTCCACATCCAGCACGCGGCGATTATCAATCCAGGCATCGGTTGAAAGCGACACATCGACCAGTATCGTCACCGCGAGATCATTGGCGTGCGGGCGGCTCATCAGATGCACGCGCTCGCTGCCCTGACCACCGGCTGCAAAATCACAGCGCGAGCGCACCACGGCATCAAGATCAAGATCATTGCCGTCAAGTTGCGCACGCATCATCTCGCGTCCGGGACGCAGGATTTCAAACTGGCGCCGCACGCGACGAATGAGACTTTGCGCTTCATCATCAAGTTGCAGCGGCTCGTCGCGATCCTTCGCGGGTGCGGCAAGCACCGAGCAATGATCATGCAGATAGCTGGCCTTGCGATAGTCCCATTCGGGATAGGTGAGCTTGGCCGTAAGTCCGCTCTCGTCCACGGCCTCCGGCGGAAGATCAAGATCGAAGCGAAAGCGTGCGGCAGGTTTGCCCTTTCTTTCGCCCAGTGTGAGATCGTCGAGTTCATCCGCAGATTTCGCATTCTGCTCATCGCTGTCGTCCGATGGCCGGTCGACACTGACCATCTCGGCCATGGCAAGGATTTTCTCAAAGCGATTGAGAATGAAGGGACTGCGGTCGGTCAGTCGCGGGTCTTGCTTTTCGCGTTGCGCGATCTGCCGACCCGTTTCCACATTCTCGGCGCTGCTGTTTCCCGCTGGCTCGTCTTCGCTGTCCCGTGGGGCTGTTTCCGCACGGGCGATGAATTGCGGCCAGAGCGGTACCGGCAGCATAGGCAGATAGCTGGCGGGTGTGCGATGCGGGAAAATTGCTGCAAGGGTTAGGTCGGGCAACCCCGCACCCTGATTGAGAAGCGACAGAATGCGCTGCTCGACAAGCTGTTCCAGACGATTGAGCGGGCGTTCTGGCCGTGCGGCAAGCGTTGCCTCGCAAAGCCGCGCATAGCGTTTGGTCAGTCCGGGAAACTGGCGGCAAGTTTCTTGAACCGTATCTTTGGCAATCTCAAGGGCGGCCAGATCGCGCCGCAGAGGATCGTCGGGCATGGCAGCCACATCGCGTGGCATGACGGCCATATAACCCGCAAGCCAGACATAGAGATCGTAATTCAACTGGCGGTCGGGAAAGAGCGCAATCTCGGCAGGCAGCATCAGGGTCGATTCATCGCGCAGCGGCTGGGAAAGCTTTTCCTCGCCCAGCGCCATGCGCTGGCGAAGACCCAGCCGATGGCCAGAAGTGCGTGAACGGGCCGGTGCAATCTGCACCGCAATATCGCCGCCAAACCCGCGAAAGCAGATCGCAAGCCTCTGGCGGATATCGACAAGTTTTATCGCCGCCTCGGGATATTGCGGCCATGAGCCAGTCCTGCCGATCATCCGGTGCCAGGCGCGACCGACCGTCTCTTCAAGCTCCAGAAAATCCAGCATGTCACACCGCCTTATTTCAGCATCGCATCGGCAATTTCAAGGAGTGCTGCTTTCACATCCGGCTCGTCGGTCAAGGGTTCGATCATCGCCGCACGCGCGGCTTCGCGTTGCGACATGCCGGCATCGATCAATGAGGCGCAATAGACCAGAAGCCGTGTTGAGACGCCTTCTTCGAGATCATGACCCTTCAAGGCACGCAGGCGATGGGCCAGCGCCACCAGTGGTGCAACCTGATGCGCTGCAAGGCCGCTTTCCTCCGCAACAACCGCGATTTCCTGCTCTTTGGGCAGAAAATCAAATTCAATGGCGACAAAACGCTGGCGGGTGCTGGGTTTGAGCGACTTGAGAAGGTTCTGGTAGCCGGGATTATAGGACACCACCAGCATGAAGCCGTCCGGTGCTTCCAGCACTTCGCCGGTGCGTTCCAGCGGCAGGATACGGCGATCATCGGTCAAGGGATGCAGCACAACCGCGACATCCTTGCGCGCCTCCACGATTTCATCGAGATAGCAGATACCACCTTCGCGCACCGCACGGGTCAGCGGGCCATCCACCCAGATCGTGTCGCCACCTTTCAGCAGATAACGCCCGGTCAGATCAGCTGCGGCCAGATCGTCATGGCAGGAAACGGTTGATAGCGGCAGTTCCAGTGTTGCCGCCATATGGCTGACAAAGCGCGTCTTGCCACAGCCGGTCGGGCCTTTGAGAAGCAGCGGGAGTTTGCGCGCCCACGCCATTTCAAACAGCGCGCATTCATTGCCTGACGGGCTGTAAGCGGGAACCGACAGATTGTTTGCGGCGGGATTTACAGGTGCAATATTCATGGCCGTCTTCCTTTGAACGAGAAACAGGCCCCGCAGCAATGCGGGGCCTTGCATTGTTTATTCAGCAGGCTGCACAAAGGCGTTCTTCGGTTCACGCCGTTCTTTTCCGGGCACGAACACGGCCCAGATGAACATGATGGCCGAAATCCCCACCACAACGCCCGAACCAAGCCGGATCCAGTAGAAGAGTGCCAGTTGATCCTGCACATCCATGTAGCTTTCGCCCAGAACCCGCTGGAGATGGGTCTGCACCACACCGGCAAAGGTCAGTGCAAAGGTCATCACCGACATGGCCGTACACATGGCCCAGAAACTCACCATCGAAAGCATCTGGTTATAAGGTGCTCTCCCACGCAGTTCGGGGATCGCATAGGCCATGACCGCAAGATTGAGCATGACATAGGCGCCGAAGAAAGCGAGGTGACCGTGCGCTGCCGTCAATTGCGTGCCATGGGTATAATAGTTGACTGATGAGAGCGTATGCAGAAAGCCCCAGACGCCAGCACCGAAGAAAGCCATCACCGAGCAACCGATCGACCAAAGAAGGGCTGCGCGGTTGGGATGTTTGCGGCCTGCCCGCCATGTCATCACGAAAGTGAAAATGACCATGGTGAAGAAGGGAGCGACCTCAAGCGTCGAGAACAGCGAGCCGATCCATTGCCAGTAACCGGGCGCGCCGATCCAGTAATAGTGGTGGCCCGTACCGAGAATGCCCGAGAACAGCGCCAGACCGACGATGACATAGAGCCATTTTTCGACCACTTCGCGGTCGATGCCGTTGAGCTTAATCATCAAAAAGGCGAGGATCGATGCCATGATCAGCTCCCACACGCCTTCCACCCACAGATGGATGACATACCACCAGTAAAGCTTGTCGAGTGCGAGATTGACAGGGTTATAGAAGGCAAACAGGAAGAAAAGCGCCAAGGCCCACAGACCAAACAGCAGGATGTTGGTGACGGTCGTCTTGCGGCCTTTAAGGGCCGTCAGCGTGATGTTGAACAAAAAGATCAGGCAGACGACAACAATGCCGACCTTGATGATGAAGGGCTGTTCGAGAAACTCGCGTCCTTCATGGATTTTGAACATATATCCCACCACCGCAATACCTGCGGCGATAAAGAACAACCAGAACTGAATGACCGCAAGTTTGGTGCTGTAAAGCTCAGTTTCGGTTTCTTCCGGCAGGAGATAATAGGTTGACCCCATGAACCCCATCAGCAGCCACACGACGAGCGCATTGGTGTGGATCATGCGCACGATGTTAAACGGCAGCAGCTCGGAGAGCACATTGGGCAGGACATAGATCGTTCCGGCAAGAATGCCGAATGCGACCTGCGCGATGAACAGGACAAGTGCTCCATAAAAATAGAGCATGGCTACCTTTTGGCTTTCATATTTCATATTTTAAACTCCGTTCATCCCGCACTCAGCCTGCCTCGTTTGGCGGCCAGTTTTGCGTGTTGATGCGGCTTGTCCATTCGAGGAAGTCGGCCAGATCGTTGAGTTCCTGTTCGCTTAAGTTGAACTGCGGCATCTGGCGGCGGCCTTCGATCCCCGTCGGCATGGCTTTCATCCACGCCTTCATGGTTTCGCGTGCGCCTTCGGGATCGTCTTCCCCGCCCCAGCGTTTCCAGACATTGCCGAGTTCGGGCGCGAAATAGGCACCCTCGCCCAGAAGCGTGTGGCAGTTGATGCAGGAGTTTCTCTCCCAGACATGCTTGCCCCTCGCTACAGCGTCGGTCAGCGTGGATTCGTCCGTGGATGTGGTTTTCATGTAATAGTGGCTGTGCGCCGTCAGTCCCACGAAAATCGCGAAAAAGAATATGGAACCGCCGTAAAAGACGTTTCGGGCGCCGGTCTTGGTAAGGCGTTCTGCCATCCCTTCGTCCTTTCATTGGCCGAAGGCAAAGCTCCGGCATTCGATCCCCCGTCGAAGATGCGGCTGGTCTTCCCCTCGCCAGCATTCACGGGACATCCCTTTCTATCGGCCGGCAGAAAGCCTTCTTTGCGTTTAGGCAAAGATTGGAACTGTTCGTCAGAAGAAGAGACCAACTGCGACAGAACGCGCAAAGGCCAGCGTCAAGAGAAGCGCGGGCCATGCCAGCAATGCGGGCTTGAGTGCGCCGCTTGTGCCGCGCATTTCCAGAAAATCAAGCACCACGAACCAGCCCTTGGCAAAGGCCAGCACGAGAACCACGGTGATGGCGGCAAGCCTGCCATTGCTGAAAGCTGTAACCAGCGCACCGCTGATGGCAAGCAGCAAAACAATGACGATAATCCGGTTCAGCGAAGGGTGTTTGCGCGCCGTCACTTTATATCCTTACGCCAGATAGAGAACGGGGAACATGACTAGCCAAACCAGATCGATGGCGTGCCAGAGCGTGGTGATCAAAACGACATTGGAACGTGCCGGATACAATGCAACCAGAATGAGAATGATGGACCCAAACACGACATGCAGAAGGTGAAAGCCCGTCAGGAGAAAATAAAGCTCGAAAAACGATCCGGCCGCCGCATCGCCTGCGAAGGGCAGTTCGTGGCTATATTCAACCAGTTTGACAGCAACGAAGAGCAGCCCGAACAAGGCCGCACACAAAAGCGGACGGCGCGTGGCACGAAGATCATGGCGTCGGCGCACGGCAATGGCCGCCTGCCATCCGCTCAACAACAGCACAACGGTATTGGCTGCGGCCAGTCCCGGGCTGAGATGCGCCCGTAGGGTTGCCAAGCCCTGCGCATCGATCACCGACATGACCATGAAAGCGGTCAGCAGAATCGCAAAAGTGACGAGTTCGCTCCAGACGAGAATCCACAAAAGAAGATTATCTTCCGGCTCTTCATCTGAAATTGTTGCCGCAAAGGCTGTGTCGTCGATTCCAAGCATGCCCATGCGTAGCCGTCACGCATCGCCGCTTCTTTGCGTTTTGGCAAAGAAAATCCATCCCCGTCGCTGCATGGTGCTTTTCAATATAAAGGAAGCTTTCAATGACTGAAGCGCAATTCGGGCTCATGGTTGCCACACCGATCATCATCGGCTTTTCGATTGTTCTCTATCGGATGGGTGCCTTGCAGGGGGCAGGCACGCTTTCGGCGGTGGCCGCGTCCATCGTGATTGCCGTCATTCTGTTTCTTGGCCAGTGAAAGTGCCTAGCATGGAAAATTCACGCCTTCATGCCGTCGATATCAGCCATATGGAAGACCATCATGGCGCGTTGCTCGCCCTTTGCCTGCAACTCGAAGAGATTGCTGATCAGACGGAATCGACCGGCTCCTCTCAGGAGTATTTGCGCCTTGCAAAAATGATCCCGCAGCTTATTAGCGAGACCCACACGCTTGAGGAAGACGTGCTGTTTCCCGATTTCGACCGGCAGGCGGGTTCGCATTTTGCGGGCGTTATCATCGAGCGCCTGAAGGGTGAGCATCGGTGCGACCGGCTGGCGTGCGAAGAACTGGTCAAAACCCTGACGGAGATGGCGGAAAACCGTTGCGATCTGGCACCGGCCACCGTGACCTACATGATCCGCGGCTTTCTCGAAAGTCTTCGCCGTCATATCCTGTCGGAAAAGCTGATGATCGAGGCATTGCTGGCAGCAAAATCCGAACAGCGCGAAGTTTTTGGATAATGATCCGGCCAAGCGCTTCGCGTTGAATACAAGCACTTTACGCTACGTCACCCTATGCAAAAAAGCCGATAATCCTGTTTCCCTCACACCTCTTGTCTGATAGCAGTCTCTTGCATTCCCCCGTCCCCCAAAAGATCGTCATCAAACGAGCGGGGAATGTCTGGAGTAAGAGATGGCCAGCGATCCGACACTAAGACCCTTGGTGCGAGACCTACCTGTTTTTGCCGGCATGGATGAAGCAGCCTTTGACAGTCTTCTTGAACGGTCCACATACAGACCCATTCCACAGGGATGCTCGGTATTTCAGCAGGGTGAAGAAGCGAGACTTTTCTATATTCTGTTACAGGGTCGTTTGAAGGTAACGCAGGTTACAGCCGACGGCCAGCAGATCATCGTAAGGGTCGTCAATCCCGGCGATCTGTTTGGCTTTGCCGTGGCGCTCGGTCGCAAAGATTATCCGGGAACGCCACTCGCTTTGGTCGACAGCAGCGTTCTTGCGTGGCCCATGGAGATGATGACCGGCTTTATGGCCCGTCATCCGACTCTTGCCGTCAAGACCATGCAGATGATCGGCAGCCGCCTTGAAGCCGCCCATTCGCGCATTCGCGAAATTTCGACGCAGGAAGTCGAGCAGCGGGTGGCCCATGCCATCATCCGCCTGGCAACAGAGTCGGGCATCAGGGAAGATAACGGTATCCGCATCGGTTTTCCCGTTTCGCGGCAGGATATCGCCGAATTGACCGGAACGACGCTTCACACGGTTTCCCGCATCATCAGCCAGTGGCAAGGCAAAGGCTGGGTGGAAGGCGGTCGCAAATCGCTAATCGTGCGCGATATGCGACGGCTCAAACATATTGCAGACAGCGAAATCTGACGCCTACCCGCTGCCTGACTTCCCGAATCCGGGAAGCGAATTATAATATCATAACGCTCCGCAAACTGCCCTAGCAAGACATTCTGTATCGTTACAGATAATAATCAAACGCTAATAAAAGCGCTTTGGATGAATTTCGTTTTAGCCACCTCTCTTCACGGGATTTTGCACGAAATGTAATTAAAGACTTGCAAGCTGGATGAATTTGAATACGATACCTGTAACGTTTCAGATTTGGGAGGATATGGGATGTTTCGTCATAAAATTGCGGCACTCGCCGCTTCATGCCTCAGCATAACAGCGCTGCCAATGAGCGCTAATGCCGCCAATCTCGAAGTAACCCACTGGTGGACATCCGGCGGCGAAGCTGCCGCAGTTAAAGTTCTGGCAGAAAAATACGATGCTTTGGGCGACGATAAATGGGTCGACGGGGCCGTTGCCGGCAGCGGCTCAACTGCGCGCCCGATCATCATCAGCCGCATTCTGGGCGGCAATCCAATGGGTGCAACACAGCTCAATCACGGCAGGCAAGCAGAAGAACTGGTTGAGGCGGGCCTGATGGCCGATCTGACCGAACTTGCCGAAAAGGAAGACTGGGCCAATATCATCCGCCCCAAGAGCTTGCTCGATTCCTGCACATTCGAGGGCAGACTTTATTGTGTACCGATTAATATACATGCGTGGGAATGGATGTGGACCAACCCGCAGGCCTTTCGTGATGCAGGCGTCGAAGCACCAAAAAACTGGACCGAGCTTGTCGCCGCAGCACCAAAGCTGAAGGAAAAGAATATCGTGCCGCTTGCAACCGGCGACGGCTGGCAGGTTAACGGCATGTTGACGGTTCTCACCGCTTCCATCGGCGGCAAGGATATTTATCTCAAGGTCAACCGGGACAAGGATGTCGAGGCCGCACGCGGGCCTGAAATGAAGAAAGTCTTTGAGGCTCTGGCGCAGGCACGCGACATGGCGGACCCGGGCTATGTTGGTCGTTCCTGGAACGAAGCGACCAACATGGTGCTGACTGCACAGGCGGGTGCACAAATCATGGGCGACTGGGCACAGGGCGAATTTGGCACAGCAGGCAAGGTTGCGGGCAAGGATTATGATTGCCTGCCTGGATTGGGCGAGCAGACCTATTTCGAGACTGGCGGTGATGCGATTTATTTTCCCAAGAACAAGGACCCCGAAGTCACCAAGGCACAGTTGAAACTGGCAAGCATGCTGGTTGCCAAGGATACCCAGGTTGCCTTCAATCTCGCCAAGGGGGCGATGCCTATTCGCGGCGATGTCGATCTTGATGCGGCATCGAGCTGCATGCGCGCCGGCCTCGAAATTCTCGGCAATCCGGACAATATAATTCCGTCCATTGAGCAATTGCGCGCACCCGATACGCAAGGGCAGATTGAAAGCCTCGCCGCGGAATTCTTCGCTGACCCTGATATGAGCGTCGATGCAATTCAGGAACGTTTCGCCGAAATTATCGAACAAGCGCAGTAAGATGTCACGCTCGTCGGCGTCCTCGCGATACAATAAACGCTTGCGTCATCTTGGGGGAGGATGGTGCAAGCGGCAGATAAAGGGAGGAAGACGGCAATGACGGCATTTCACCATGCCCCGCCTGCCCGGCACCCGAAACGGCCTTCGAGACTTGCTAAAAATTTGAATGCCAAGATCGCGGCTCTCCCAATGATCGCCACCGTGCTTGTCGTCTTCATCGGCTGCACGCTATGGACGGTTGCTTATTCCTTCACATCCTCCAAGGCCCTGCCCGTCTGGAACTTTGTCGGTTTTGACCAATATGTCCGGCTTTTCGGTGCTTCGCGCTGGCACGTTTCGGTGCGTAACATCGCCATATATGGCGTTCTGTGCATGGGATTTTCATTGATCTCCGGCTTCATCCTCGCTGCACTGATGGATCAGAAAATCCGGTTTGAAAATACATTCCGCACGATTTTTCTGTATCCTTATGCACTTTCCTTCATCGTGACTGGCCTTGTCTGGCAGTGGATTTTCAATCCACAGCTTGGCATCGAACAGGTCGTGCGCAATCTGGGCTTCGACAGTTTCCAGATGGCTATCCTCTCAAGCCGCACCTATGTGATTTACGCTATCGTCATTGCCGGGCTGTGGCAGATGACGGGACTGGTTATGGTCTTGATGCTGGCGGGACTACGCAATATCGATGAGGAAATCTGGAAAGCTGCGCGCGTCGACGGTATTCCCAAATGGAAGATATATTCTTTCATCATTCTGCCCATGATGCGTCCTGTCCTCGTCACAACCGTGGTGATGATCGCAACCGGTATCGTGAAACTCTACGATCTGGTCGTCGCAATGACCAAGGGCGGCCCCGGCATCGCCTCGGAGGTGCCTGCAAAATATGTCTACGACTTTATGTTTGGCTGGGGCAATCTCGGACAGGGATTGGCAGCGTCAACCGTCATGCTGACCACCGTCCTCATCATCCTTGTTCCATGGGCTATGCTCGAATATGGACGGAGGAAGACGTGATGACGGAACTGCCTTTAACCCCTACGGACGCCACCGCGTCCAGACCAGCATCCACGCACGTCGCCGGAAAAACTTTGGGGCGCGAGCCTTGGGGACGCAAGCCCCGGCGCCACTTCGCCCCGACAACCATCATGCTCTACGCTGTCCTTTTCGTTGCGGCTGTCTATTATTTGCTGCCGCTTTACGTAATGGTTGTGACATCGCTTAAAGGTATGCCGGAAATCCGGATTGGTAATATCTTCGCCCCGCCGGTCGAAATCACGTTCGAACCATGGGTCAAGGCGTGGAGCCAGGCCTGCACCGGTCTTTATTGCGAAGGCATCAGCGCCGGCTTCTGGAACTCGATCAAGATAACCATTCCAAGCGTCATCGTTTCGATCGCCATCGCCTCCGTCAACGGTTACGCACTCGCGAACTGGAAATTCCGCGGCTCCGAGGTGTTTTTCGCAATCTTGCTTTTCGGTGCGTTCATTCCCTATCAGGTCATGCTTTATCCGCTGGTCATCCTGACACGCGAGCTTGGGATTTTCGGCACACTGACGGGCATCGTTTTCATCCATACGATTTTCGGCATGCCGATCCTCACGCTTTTGTTCCGCAATTATTTCGCGGGGCTTCCGCCCGAGCTTTTCAAGGCGGCGCGTGTCGATGGTGCGGGGTTCTGGCGGATTTTCTTTCAGATCATGCTGCCCATGTCGCTGCCGATTTTTGTCGTCGCGATCATCCTTCAAGTGACGGGAATCTGGAACGACTTCTTGTTCGGGGTGGTGTTCGCCGGAACGCAGAACTTCCCGATGACCGTGCAACTCAACAATATTGTCAACTCCATGCAGGGGGTGAAGGAATATAACGTCAACATGGCCGCAACCATTCTTACCGGCGCTCTGCCGCTGCTCGTTTATTTTCTCTCCGGCCGCTACTTTGTCCGTGGCATCGCCGCCGGCGCAGTGAAGGGATGAAACCCATGAATTCCAGTGTTTCCATTCAGGATCTGACGCTCGATTTTGGCTCGGTCAATGTGCTGCAAAATCTCAATCTCGAAATCGGCGAAGGCGAGTTTCTCGTTCTTCTCGGCCCATCAGGATGCGGTAAATCCACGCTCCTCAATTGCGTGGCGGGGCTGCTGGACGTTTCCGAGGGCAGCATCTTCATCAAGGGCCGTAACGTGACATGGGAAGAGCCGAAAGATCGCGGCATTGGGATGGTCTTCCAGTCCTACGCGCTTTATCCGCAGATGACGGTTGAGAAAAACCTTTCCTTCGGCCTGCGGGTGGCAGGCATGCCGAAAGCCGAAATCAAGGAACGGATCAAACGCGCGGCGGAAATCCTGCAAATCGAGCCATTGTTGCAGCGCAAGCCTTCCGCACTTTCGGGCGGCCAGCGCCAGCGAGTCGCCATCGGGCGCGCTCTGGTGCGCGACGTCGATGTCTATCTTTTCGACGAGCCGCTTTCCAACCTCGACGCCAAATTGCGCTCCGAATTGCGTGTGGAAATCAAGCGGCTGCACCAGAAGCTCGGCAATACGATGATCTATGTCACCCATGATCAGATCGAAGCCCTGACACTTGCCGACCGCATTGCCGTGATGAAGGGTGGTGTCGTACAGCAACTTGCCGATCCGCACACGATCTATAATCGTCCGCGCAATCGCTTCGTCGCAGGTTTCCTCGGCTCGCCCTCAATGAATTTCTTTTCTGGCGCAATAGCCCTGCGGGAGGGAAACCCCGTATTTCCTATCGGCGAAACGTTTGTCAGCCTGCAAGGCTATGACGGTGTAATTGCAGAAGGCCGCAAGGCAACTCTTGGGATTAGACCCGAACATGTCCGGCTCGATGCGCAGGACGGTTTCGAGGCGACCGTCGATCTTGATGAGCCTATGGGGGCCGACAGCCTCGTCTGGCTTCGCCTTGATGGGCATCCGCTCTGTGCACGCGTGGAAGCAGGAAAACGCTACCAGGCAGGCGACAAAGTCAGGATCGCTTTCAAATCCGACGCCCTCTCCCTGTTCGATTCCGAGACGGAGGAGAGGCTCTGAAACCCGCTTTCAATAGCGCGCTCTAATCTGTGATCTCATTCAAGGAAAACGATATGACCGGATATTCCTATCAGCTTTACAGCTCGCGCAATTTTCCGCCCCTCGAAGGCACCCTGACCATGCTGCGGGAGCTTGGTTATGCAAGCGTCGAGGGGTTTGGCGGCATCTATGGCGACCCCGCCGGTTTGAAACGCGAACTCGATTCACGCGGGCTTTCCATGCCGACCGGCCATTTCGGCCTCGACATGCTGGAAAACGAAACTGACCGTGCTTTGGAGATTGCCGCAACCTTGCAGATGACGGCGATCTTCTGCCCGTATCTTGTCGCAGAAAATCGCCCTGACAATGTGGCTGGCTGGAAAGAATTCGGCCAAAGGCTCGTGAACGCAGGCAAGCCCTTGCGTGATGCCGGTTATGAATTCGGCTGGCACAATCATGATTTTGAGTTTGTGCCGCTTGACGACGGCTCCGTACCGCTCACGCATATCCTTGATGCCTCGAACGATCTCAAATGGGAAGCCGACATTGCCTGGGTTATCAGGGGTGGTGGCGATCCGCATGAATGGATCGAGCGCTATAGCGACCGGATTCTCGCCGTCCACGTAAAGGACATCGCTATAACTGGCGAAAAACTGGGCGAAGACGGGTGGGAGGATGTCGGGCATGGCACCGTCAACTGGCCTACTCTCTTTTCGGCGCTCAGAAAAACGCCTGCCCGCTATTTCGTCATGGAACACGACAACCCGTCCGACGACAAGCGTTTTGCCAGCCGTTCTATTGCAGCGTTAAGAAATTTCTGAACTGGAGAATGGAAATGACGAGAACCCTTGGCGTCGGCATTATTGGCTGCGGTAATATTTCTGCGGCCTATCTGCGACTTTCACCAATGTTTCGCGGCATCGAAATGCGCGCCTGTGCCGACCTAAACCCACTGGCCGCAGAAGCACGCGCCAAGGAATTCAGCATCCAGGCGCAAACGATCGATGACCTTCTGCGCAATGACACCATCGATATCGTCGTCAACTTGACGGTTCCGGCAGCCCATTTTGCCGTAACAAAACAGATATTATCAGCTGGCAAACACGCCTATTCGGAAAAGCCACTGGTACTTTCACTGGCGGAAGGTCTCGAATTGAAGGCACTTGCCGATGCGCGTGGACTGAAAGTAGGCTGTGCGCCGGATACATTTTTAGGCAGCGCGCACCAGCTGGCGCGGCGCGTAATCGATAGCGGCAACGTGGGGCGCATTACATCCGGCACCTGCCACGTCATGAGCCACGGCATGGAGCACTGGCACCCCAATCCCGACTTCTTCTTTCGTGCAGGTGGCGGGCCGATCCTCGACCTGGGACCTTATTATATCGCAAATCTGATCAATCTGATCGGGCCGGTCAAGCGCGTGGCCGCCCTTACGTCCATGGCGACGCCGACCCGGATGATCAGTTCCGAACCACGCCAGGGTGAGGTCATCCCGGTTGAGACGCCAACCACAATTCAAGCTCTGCTGGAGTTTGAACAGGGCGCAACCGTCACGCTTTCTGCAAGCTGGGATGTCTGGGCGCATCGCCATGCACCGATGGAACTATATGGTACCAAAGGCTCTCTTTATGTACCCGACCCGAACTTCTTTGGCGGAAAAGTCCTGATCGCAGAAGAGCGTCAGGAGGCAAAGCAGGTTCAGGACTGGGCGCATCCGTTTGCAACCCCCAATGAACAGCACGCGGCCGGTATGATGGCTAATTACCGCACCGCCGGGCTTGCCGACATGGCAGCAGCAATCCGCGAAGGCCGCGATATGCTCTGTTCATTGGAACGCGCGCTGCATGGGGTCGACGTCATGCTGTCGATTTTAAAATCCGGTGAAGAAAAGCGCTTTATCGATATAGAAACGCCCTGCACCCGCCCACAGGCATTTGGTATAGAGGCAGCAACAGCTCTGCTTCGCGAAACTGCGTCAATCCCTCGACAAGCCGCGGGCTGAGCTGCTTCAGGCCATTGAGAATAATTATCCCAAAGTCTGGAGCGACTTAATATCGGCTCCGTTGATTCGCCCAAGAATGGCCTTGCCGAGCTTCTGCCCGGCAAGCTTAAAGCTCTCTTCCGTAACGATCAGGCCTGGACGGAACCACTGCAAAAACTCGGTCGATTGTTTCGCAGCAATATCGACTTCTTTTCCAATGCTCAATCCGGCATCTTCGATACCCGCTACCACGGCAAGCGCGGCTGCACTTCCCGAACACACAATACCGTCAGGCCTGTCCGGCGATTGCATCAGTTCAGCCGTGTAGGAGCGCAAATCTTCAAGCGGAGTGTCGAGATCGACCTTTGCCAGCTGCGATCCGTTGCAACCGGTCAAGCGCAGCCCTTCATAAAACCCCTCCAGCATATGCTGGTAATAGGTAAGATGTGCCGGCGGCGGCAGGAGAGCAAGCTTTGTACGCCCGCGAGACGCCAGCTTTTCAGCCATCTCCAACGTAAAGGTGTAGTTGTCGAAGTCATGATAGGCATGTTCGACACCCGTATTCGTGCGACCATGGGTGGCGAACGGGAAATTATGCTCGTCGAGATAATGCACACGCGGATCATCTGGCTCGGTGCGCGAGAAGATGATCCCATCGGCGGAGCCTGTTTCAACGATATAACGGATGGGGTCTATCGGTGCCCGTGAACTGGAATAGGGTGCCACAATAAGATGATATTGCGTTTGGCCCAACACGTCTGCGATGCCATGGATAAGCTGGCTGGTAAAACCCATGATTTCGTCTTGAGTATTGAGAACCAAAGCGATGACATTGGTTTTTCCGGTCCTCAGACGAATGCCAGCGCGATTGGGACGATAGCCAATTTGGCGCGCAATAAGCTGCACGCGTTTTCGTGTTTCGACGCCGATTTCCGGCGCGTCTTTCAAGGCACGCGATACGGTGGTCACGCCCAACCCCGTCATGAAGGCGATGGTCTTGAGCGTGGGCCTCTCATTTTCGAAAGATCGTGGCGGGTTTTGCGGCCGAGATACGCCTGAGCCCTTTTTTTCATTCATACGTTGTCCGTCCAGGAGCCATGGCAGAGGAAGACGTTCAAAAACCAGAATATAGTATAATTATCAATATCTTGTTTTTATCCGTCTGTCACTCGTTACATACAGCAGAGGCCAGCTTTTACGTTTCCTGCAAACTATACCTAGCGTTTCATTGCAGCAACAAGCCGTGGTTCACAACCGGTTCTGGTCTGAAAAGACAAATCGGCATTTTCAAAGCGAAGACTGCCCCTGAACATACAGAGAAAACTATTCTCAATTTCTCTATTTAAAGAATAATATTCTTATAAGACTCTCGTAAGGAGAAATTGATCCCTCGTCAGCCCGTGGTTGTTTTTAGTACTTTGGCATTCCCTCATCATAAGGAAATACCAATGCGTCTTACATTGTCCTCATTTGCAAAAACGCTTGCAGTCGGCACATTGATCGCGGCTTCCGTTATGGGTACGGCCCATGCGGATGCAACGCTGGATCGCGTTAAGGCAAAGGGCAAGCTGACGGTTGGCGTGATCCTCTCCGGTGCCCCTTTCGGCTATATCGATCCCAAGACGCAGGAACAGAAGGGCCTCAATATCGATATCGCCCGAGAACTGGCAAAAGGCCTCGGCGTCGAACTTGCAACGCAGACCGTTACACCACCAAACCGCGTGCAATTTCTCCAGCAGGGCAAGGTCGATATTCTGATTGCCAACATGCAGTACACGGAAGAGCGCGCGAAGTCGCTTGGCTATGTGAAGACACCTTATGACCGCATGGGGGGTGCTGCGCTTGGCCGCAAAGATAGCGGCATCAAGGACTGGAAAGACCTGAAAGGCAAGGTCACCTGCGTTTCGCAAGGCTCGAACTACACACAGCCGCTGATCGAAGAATACAACGCCAACGTCAAGGCACTGCCAAGCCAGCCGGAATCGCTTCTGGCGCTCAAAGGCGGCAATTGCGACGTATCCGTTCACGTGAGCGGTACATTGGGCCTGATGCTTCAGGATCGTGCTGAAGAATGGAAGGATTACGACATTCTCATCCCGACAGACCTCATTCCTTCCGATTCCGTGATCTGGCTCAAGAAGAACGAGAACGATACCGAAGCCGCCCTCGACAAGATCGTCCGCGATCTTCATGCATCGGGTAAGATGATCGAGATCGCCAAGGCAAACCGTCTGCCGAACCTGAGCTATCTAGAAGAAGAGCATAACAAGCTCAAAGCTGAGTAATAGCAGCGCCCGGCAAGCTTCAAATCCTATAGATCAGATCAGTTGCGGACGGTTATACCGTCCGCAGTTTCAGAGCGTTCTGAGGAACGCAACCGGATCATTCCCATGAAAGAAGCTCTGATTTCGCGCTTTATCGAATTCACAAGCGCAATCGGCCTCAATTACGATTTCCTCAATAGCGGCTATGAAGTTGATATGTGGCTCAATGGCATGGTCACGACACTTCAACTGGTCGTCATTACGATACCGCTTAGCCTGTTTTTCGGCGTTCTGTTCGCAGGCGCTCTGACATCTGGCAAACGCTGGCTGTCGGTGCCGGTACGCGGCTATGTCGAACTCACCCGCAATACGCCAACGCTCGTTCAGCTGATGTGCGGCTTTCTTGTGCTCAATATGCTGATTTCCAACGCCATCGGCGGTGCGCAGAACAATCCCCTCACACCGTTCTTCTGGCTGGTTGCCATTACGGGGCTGCATATTGCAGCCCTGCATGCCGAGGCGCTACGCGGCGGCATCGAAGCCGTTCCCGGAACGACGATTGAGGCGGCACGCGCCATCGGCTTCAATTCCTTGCAGGTGCTCATTTATGTGGAACTGCCGCTTGCCATCCGCACGGCATTGCCTGCAATCATCAACAACCTCGTTAATCTGGTGAAATTGACCACGGTCGGTTCGGCCATTGCGGTTGGCGAGATTACCTATGCCTCGATCCTTATCTGGACGCAGCGCGACAATGTGGTCGAACTGATGCTGGTCATCCTTTTGTTTTTCAGCCTCATCAATCTTGTCGTCGCGCGCATCGGCTACTGGTTTGAAAAGCGCCTTGCAATTCCGGGATATGGCCAATGAATAGTGCAATCGAACAAAGGCCCGGCATCTGGCTGTCGCCGACAAGCGTCACGTTTACGACCATCATTCTTGCGGTAGCATTCTGGTTCTATCTCGATCCATCGCTTGGCCGGATATGGCTCGACTGGCTGCCTTATCTTGGCAAGGGCTTTGCCATGAATGTGCTGATCAGTATTCTTGCGATCACGCTCGGCACTTTTGTCGGTATCCTGATGGGGATCATGGAGCTTGCGCCTTACCGCATCATTCGCGCGCCCGCCGTGACCTATGTGCAGATTTTCCGCAACGCACCGCATCTCGTGCTGATCTTTGCCGCGACCTATATCTTTCCATTCGAGCTGGTGATTTTCGGCAATTACATCGCCTTCCCCGACTGGATCAAGGCAGTCGTGGGCCTTGCCATTCCGGCAAGTGCACATATCGCGGAAATCACTCGCGGATCCATCCAGTCGATCCCCACAGCACAATGGGAAGCCTCACAAGGGCTTGGTTTTTCACGCCTGCAATCGCTGCGCTGGATCATCCTGCCGCAATGCATCAAGCGTTCACTGCCGCCATGGATGAACCTTTATACCTCCATCACCATGGGCACGGCACTGGCTTCGCTCGTCGGCGTACACGAGTTGCTGCATTCGGCAACCGACGCCAGCACAGCCGTGCAGCGCAATGATTTCACCGTCATCATCTATCTGACCGTTTTGATGGCGTTCTTCCTCTTCTGCTATCCGGTGTCGCGCTTCACGCAGCGGCTCGAAAAGCGGCTTTCCTCCCGCTGACAAGGAGCGGAAATTATATGAGCGATACCCATAAAAACACGCTGGTCGAACTGGAAAACGTGCATCTGTCTTTTGGGCAGAATGAAGTTTTGAAGGGCATAGACCTCACCATCAACAAGGGCGACGCCGTCTCGATCATCGGGCCGTCGGGTTCGGGAAAATCGACCATACTGCGCTGCATCAACGGTCTGCTTATCCCGCAATCGGGAAAAATCATGGTGGGATCGACCCGCGTTGACGCGCTTAAAACCGAAGCCGAACGCATTACCTTGCGCAAACGCATCGGGATTGTCTTCCAGCAGTTCAACCTGTTCCCGCATCTCTCGGTTCTCGAAAACATCACCATTGCACCGGTGAAAATCCTGCGCACGCCAAAGCGCGATGCCGAACGCCATGCAAAGGAACTTCTGGAAAAGGTGCGTCTGGGACACAAGACCGATGCTTATCCGGGCGAGTTGTCTGGCGGCCAGCAGCAGCGCGTCGCCATTGCACGTGCACTTGCCATGCGCCCGGAACTGGTGCTGTTTGATGAAGTCACCTCGGCGCTTGACCCGGAAACCGTCGGCGAAGTTCTTTCCGTCATTCGCGATCTCGTCAATGAGGGCATGACCAGCATTCTCGTCACCCACGAAATGCGCTTTGCCGAAGAAATCAGTGACAAGATCGTCTTTACGGAAAACGGCCGCATCATCGAGCAGGGAACGCCGGATCAGCTTTTCTACAAGTCGAAGAACCTGCGCATCAGCGCCTTCGTCAACGGGCTTGGCGGCACAGGAAACCGTGTCAACGAGGGCGGCGAGGGAATCTGACATGACCGAGAATGTAACCACGCTCCTCAGCCAAGCTATTGTCGCATCAAAGCCTTCCGCTCGAGTCATCGCCATTGCCCGAACAGCCATCGTCGATTTTCTCGCTTGCGCGCTGGGTGGTGCCAGTGATCGCAGCACACGGCTTGTGACAAAAGTTCTGGGCGCAAGCGGCAATGCCGCATTGATCGGCCAGAATGGGTCCGCCGATCCTTTCAGCGCCGCGTTGATCAATGGTCATTCAGCCCATGTGCTCGATTATGACGACGTGCATGGCAGCGTGCGTGGACACCCGACCATTGCCATCGTGCCAGCCCTTCTATCGGTTGCGACAGAGAATGATATTCACGCTGATGCATTTATCGCAGCCTATATTGTCGGGCTTGAAACCATGGCACGCCTTGGCCTTGCCATGGGAACCAAACATTATGAAACCGGCTTTCATGCCACAGCAACGCTTGGCACAATCGGCGCTGCGGCGGCCATTGCGCATTTGCTCAAATTCGATGCGTCAACCACGGCTATCGCGCTGGGTCTTGCCGCCACGCAATCGGCAGGTCTGCGTCTGCAATTTGGCTTTGATACAAAGCCGCTTCATGCAGGGCTTGCCGCGCGCGCCGGATTGACGGCAGCACGATTGGCCGAAGCCGGATTTCAGGGAGCCCCTGATTTCATCGATAATCCGATTGGCTTTTTCAAGGCTTTTGCCTTTGGCGGCGAGGATGTTGCCCGCGTCACCCAAGGCTGGGGCGAGCCATGGCAAATCATCGTCCCGGGCTTGACGCTGAAAGCGTTTCCCTGCTGCACGGCGGCGCATCCGGTTGGCGTTGGCGCTTTGGCGTTACGCAATGAACAGGCTCTACGTCCCGATCAGGTTACAGCCGTTTTCATCACGTTCCCGCCCGGCGGCGATGCGGCACTGGTGACGACAAAGCCCGAGACCGGGATCGACGCGCGTTTCAGCCCGGAATATGTTTTCGCCGCAGCGCTTCGCGATGGAAAACTGGCCATTTCCCATTTTGATGAACGTTCTATCGATGCCGATCTGGCAGACCTTGCAGCTAAAGTAACACGGCACCATGATGAGAGCGCACCGCGTCTTTCACCCGATCCCAAAACCCGCTTCGTCATCATCGATGTGACGCTGAACGACGGCTCGACATTATCGCAACGTGTCGATGGCCTGCCAAGCATCAGCGACCCGACGGACAAATTCAGGGACGCCACCGGCAATGATCCGCGCTTTGCGGATATTCCGGCTCTCGTCCAATCCATGACCACAGCAGGCGACTTGCAAAAACTCATTGCGCTGCTCAATCAATCCCCGGAGTAAAAACCATGACCAAAAAACAAATGCATCTCGGCCTCTTCCTGCAAGGGGCCGGCCACCATGTTTCGGGATGGCGGCACAAGGATGCAGAGTCCGGCAGCGAAAATTTCGACCTGCTGCAACGGATTACCAAGGAAGCAGAGCGTGCAAAATTCGACATGGTGTTCCTGGCCGACGGCCTGACCAGCGGTGCCGACGCGCACCCATCGATGGTTGCGCGTTTTGAACCTTTGACGCTGCTCTCGGCCCTTGCCATGGTCACCGACAAGATCGGCCTGGCAGCCACTGCCTCAACGACCTATGGCGAGCCCTATCATACGGCGCGTGCCTTTGCTTCCGTCGATCATCTGAGCCATGGACGCGCTGCATGGAACATCGTCACGACATCCTATGCCCGCACGGCCAATAATTTCTCCAAAAGCCATCCCGAACATGACGAGCGCTATGCGGTCGCCGAGGAATTCGTCGATGTCGTGCGCGGTCTGTGGGATAGCTGGGATGATGATGCTTTCCCCAAAGACAAGGAAAAAGGCATCTATGCCGACCCGAGCAAGGTCCACGTGCTGCATCACAAAGGCAAATATTACTCGGTTCAGGGCCCGCTCAACATTCCACGCTCGCCACAAGGCCATCCGGTGCTCATTCAGGCAGGCTCGTCCGGTCCCGGTCAGGATCTGGCCGCGCGTATTTCAGATATTGTTTTCACCGCGCAGCAAAGCCTCACCGAAGCACAGACCTTCTATGCGGGTCTCAAGGAGCGTGTGGCCAAAGCCGGTCGGGATCCCGACAGCGTTGCCGTGATGCCCGGCTTCATGCCGGTGATCGGCACCAGTTTCGAGGATGCTGCCGAAAAGCTCAAGCAACTCAACCGCTGGACGGACATCAAGAGCGCCATGCCGCTTCTCGAAGAGCGCATCGGCCACGATCTCAGCCCTTACGATCTCGACGGCCCCCTACCCGATCTTCCGCTTTCCGATCAGCTTCGCAGCCGCGCCGAACTTTTGCGCGATCTGGCGCGGCGTGAAAACCTCACCATCCGTGATCTGGCGTTGCGCGTTGCTGCCGGTCGCGGCCATCATATCGTGCTGGGCACTGCCGAACAGATTGCCGACCGGATGCAGGAATGGTTTGAGGGCAAAGCCGCGGATGGCTTTAATGTCATGCCACCTTATTTCCCCGGCGGGCTGGAAGACTTCAACAGGCAGGTCGTACCTATCCTGCAAGAACGCGGACTTTTCCGCACTGAATACACGGGCACCACGTTGCGCGATCATCTGGGCATTGCGCGCCCGCAGCTGAAAAACGCCTGATCCCTCATCTGTCATGCCGTGGGCTTAAAATAAGTCCACGGCATGACAATCCGGTCGCTTTGCGCTTTAAGACCGCAGCGCTGATGCAGCGCTCATGCGCAAGGTCAGAAGAGCCGGAACCAGCGATACAATTGCCGCGACTGCAATAAAGCCCACAGCAAGCCAGACATCGCTTATCGCAAACTCGACCGGCATTTTTACGGCTGTGGTTGCGGTCAGCCATGCGGTGATGGCGTGCGCAACGGCATAGCCGATTGCCAGTCCCAGAAAAATTCCTACCAGCAACAGAAAAAACAATTCGCCCCAGACTATCCCCATGATCGAGCGCACCGGCGCACCCAGCGCCCGCAAAGCCCCGATCTGGCGTTTGCGGGCACCAATATGCATGATGGCAACCAGCAGCAGGGCAAAGACCACGATCACCTGCGTACCAACGGCAATGCCGAGCAGCAGGCTGCGGGCGTCGCCCAAGGTCGAATAAAGCCGTGTCAGCACTTCCGCCGGAAAGATCGCCAATGTTCGCTCAGACCGATATTCCTGACGCAACCGATAGGCGTCAGCAATGGTCTTTGGCTTGACGAGGATCGCCGGCACGCCGGGACTATCGGTATCAAAAGTCTCGTCAAGCGCCCCATCCACATCTATAGCATGATCGTGGCTATGGTCATGCGGGGCTTCATTGCTCAGAATACCAAAACCGTTACCCGGTTTCTCACTATGGTCATCATGATCGTGCTCTTCATGCGCACTCATGCCATGGAGTTGCCAGACGGTGCGGATCGGCACAAGAATCGAGCGGTCCCATGCCGTGCCGGTCGGGGCCATCTTACCTGAAATCTGATAGCTAACTTCGGTATGGGCGTGACCGCCGGTCTCAACCGTTCCGTGCATCGGATTAACTTTGGCCCCAACGGGCAGATCGACCGCCGAACCGATCACCGCCTCTCCAAGCCGCGAGAACAATGCGCCTTCGGCAAGTTTTGGCGACAAAGCCGAAACAAGTGCGGTGGTGGTTCCGACGATGGGAAAGCCCATCGCGCTGTCGCCAAAACCGATTGGTGCTGCAAAAGCCACCCGACTGTCGTTGGCAAGTTTACCAAGCATCGCGCCAGACATCAGCGGTAGGGGCGACGGCTGCAAGAACACCGAGGACAGGGTCAGTTGCGTGTCGCTGCCCGCAGCACCGATCACCAGATCAAACTTGTCTGAGGCCCGCGCCGTGCCAAGCCGCACCGCCCGCTCCTGCAAGGTCACGACAGAACTCAAGGCAACCGATAAGGCCAGCAAAACCACGATGGCGATAGCTCCGCTCCAGAAGCGGCGCAGATCGGCAAGAATGAAAGCAATCATGACAAGACCTCCGCGCTGTCGCTCACAATCTTGCCGCCTTCAAGGCGGATACGGCGTTGCAGAGTTTGCATGAGTTGCGGATCGTGCGTGACGACGATCAGTGTGGCTTTTTCTTGACTGGCCAGCCGCACCAGAAGTTCTGCAACATCCGCTCCGGTTTTCTGGTCAAGACTGGCGGTGGGTTCATCCGCCACGATCACACCGGGTCGTGACAACAGAGCACGCGCAATGGCCACACGCTGCATTTCACCGCGTGACAGCGTTTCGATATGTTGCGTAGGCCGCGCAATGCCAACGGTTGCCAGCAATTCCAGCGCGCGTGTATGGTCGCTGGCCTTGACGCCACGATTGAGTTTGAGCGGCAACAGCACATTGGCCAGTGCCGACAGGCCGGGAAACAGATGAAAATCCTGCATGACCAGCCCGATATTGCGTGCGCGAAACGCATCACGCCTCAAGGCTGAAAGGCTGCTGATTTCCGTTTCACCCCACGTTACACGTCCGCTCTTCACAGGCTCCAGCCCGGTTATCGCATTCACCAGCGTGCTTTTGCCTGACCCCGACGCGCCGGTGACGGCGAGATGTCCGCCCGCCGGCAGATGAAAGCTTTCAATGGCAAGCACAGGTAGTGCCAGTCCCGCAAAACGCACTTCCAGATCGGTGATATCGAGCGACAAACCCGACGATTGGGGTTCGATCATCATCAAACCGTCTTGAAAGAAGCATCGCGCAAGCGAAGCTGGCTGACAAACCCCGTATCAGGATCGGTCCACGAGCCATATTCAAGTGTACCGCGTGTTATGATTGGTGCATTGAACTGCACGAATGTCTGCTTGGAAGCCAGATAAACCACCATGATATTATCCGGCCAGTCGGAATCGGACGAGCAGAACGGGCAGATCGACATGGGAATTTCAGTAAGCACGAAGAAATTGGCCTCGGCCTTCAGGGGCGGTGCCATGAAGCCTTTGATTGCCACTTCCTTGCCCGATGCAGCCTTGACCTGATCGGAGAATTCCAGCCCCAGCACGCCAAAGCTTTTATAAAGATTATCAAAGCCAAGCTGCTCTGCGGCATGCACTTTGTTCGCCACACACATCAAGGGTGCCGTTGCCAGCGCACCAAGCATAATCTGCCTGCGATTGAAATGCTGTCGCGCACGCATCTAAAACTCCGTCACAAAATACAATGGACAGGCGGGAAACCCGCCTGTCCATAGAGCTTTCAAGATTACTCGGACTTTGCCTTACCCAGCGCAAGTGTATCGGCGAGCACGCGATAGACGTCGCTCTGTTCCATATAGCCGCGCAGACCTTCGGAACCCGGACCTGTTGCCTGAAGCACCACGTCATCGACAGCATGAACGCCGGTATCGTCTTCCTTGGGAATATTGCCCTGAACGAAGACCGCGCCCGGAACGTCCTTGTAAGCCTCGTTGGCTACATATTCGCCCTTTTCGTTCTGGATGGCAGGAACGAATGCTCCATCCATCTTCGGACGGAAGGTTTCGTAATGATCCGGGCCGTTATTGGCAGAAAGGAACAGGCGGCGGGAGACATCGATGCGATCCGGATATCCGTCGCCATTGCTGTCTTCATAATTCGGGAAACCGGCATTGTCATAGGTGCCAACCTTCTCGCGCATTTCATCGCCCGGCTTTTCATCATCGACGGTGCCGATGATCGCCACACCATGGGTGTGGTCACCTGTGACGATAACCAATGTATCGGGATTATTTTTTGCAAATTCCTGCGCCAGGCCAACGGCCTTATCGAACTCGATAGTTTCAACCAGCGCACGGTCCCAGTCGAGCGGATGGCTCATCTTGTCGACCGATGCGCCTTCAACCATGAGGAAGAAGCCTTCCGGGTTTTTGGAGAGCTTTTCGAGCGCGGTTTTTGTCATTTCAACCAGACCCGGCTGGTCGGGGAATTTTTCGACGGTACCCTTTTTGAGAAATTCACGGTCTAGCGTCACATCCATGTTGCCGGTGTGGAACAGACCCAGAAGCTTGTCCTGATTGGACTCACCCGATGCAGCAAGTTCTTCCTTGCTTGTGGCCAGCGCGTATCCGGCATCCTTGAACAGCTGGATGTAATCCTTGTCATCCTTGCGCTTGGAACCGGGAACATCCTTGGCGAGAAAATAGGCCGAGCCACCACCGAGCAGAACGTCCGGCTTCACGTCATAGAACATGCCGACGATATCGGCCTTGTCGGAACGCTTGCGCGTGTGCGCAACGAGGGCCGCAGGCGTCGCATCCTGCACTTCAGACGTCGTGACGATACCGACCGACTTCTTGGTTTCACGACGCAGAGCCTCGGCAATGGTTTCGACCTTCGGGTCGTCCTGGCTGTCGGGCGTGCGATCGGCATAAACACCCAGCGCATTCACGCGCGACTTGTGACCTGTCATATAGGCCGACATGGTGTTGGCGCTGTCAGTTGCAATCGAATGCGTGGACGAGGTCCCGATAAAAGCAACCGGCGGAATGTCATCCATGTTCAGCCGACCATTTGCTTTGCCCTCGGTCATGCCCTTGGACATAATGCGCGCACCGGTGCGATGGGCTACAGAAAGACCATCGGCAATCAGGAAGATGACATTCTTTGCTTTGGCTTCATTGCCGGTGGCATAGACATCCCAGTTGACGGATTTCTTTTCGTCACCAGCCGTGACTTCAACCTTGTAATCGCCAGCCTTGGCAATTTTGAGATCGCGCAAGATCAGCGCGGAACCCAGAATCTTGTCCTCTTTACCCTTTTCTTCAGCAACAAACTCGGCCTTGCTGCCGAACACGGCCTCGTAGTCCTGGCCATTGACGGTAAGTTTTACGTCCTCCGGTTTGACGACCTTGTCGAACTCGATCTTGAAGTCGAATGGCGAATTGACAAGAATGGTTGCCCGGTCGATCGGATAGACAGTTGCAGCGCTGGCTGCGGTCGTCAGCATAGTTGCTGATGTGAGAGCAAGAAGCAGTTTGCGCATATCAGAAATCCCCACTGTGTAATGCGTGTGTGGGTCAGATAAGAAAATTAGATGACACTGGTATAACAGTCAGATGATTTGCCGGTGAAATTGCATTTTCCGGCTTAGGCCTTTGGTCAGTCGCCTCAGTATGAGCACAACTAAGCCTTTTAATTCGCAAGCCATTGCATCGTTGACAGCAATTAAGCTTGCTCGTTAGCCTGCCGTGGCAATCTGCTGATTTCCATTTCGCCTCCCAAGACGCATAACACCAACAGGAAACGCCATGAAACTGATAGCCCTCGTCGCTGCCGCTGCCGGTATTGCAACAACAAGCTTTGCCCATGCCGAAACCACCACATATACCATTGATCCGACGCACACATTCGTCACCTTTGAGGCCGCGCGCCACTTCAATACTTCGACCTTGCGCGGACGTTTCGACAAGACCGAAGGCAAGGTGGAATATGATAGCGCTGCAAAAAGTGGCAAGGCGGAGATTGCCATTGATCTCGCTTCTGTGAGCACCGGCGTGGAAGACTTGGACGGTCACCTCAAAGGTGAGGACTTCTTCAACATCGCCAAAAATCCGACCGCCAGGTTCGTCGGTGACAAGTTCACCTTCGAGGATGACAAGGTGACGTCCGTTGACGGTACGCTGGAGTTGAACGGTCAAACCAATCCGGTCACGCTGAAAGCTTCGAACTTCAATTGTTATGACAATCCGATGTTCAAAAAGCAGGTCTGCGGCGGAGATTTCGAGGCGACCATTACCCGCAGCAAATGGGGTATGACCTTCGGCACGCCAGCCATCCCCGACGATATCCGCCTCTTGATACAGGTCGAGGCAGTCAAGCAGTAAGCACCACAAAGGATTATCCCAAACCCTCTGTCCGCACTTTTCAGGCGGGCAGAGGGACCCCATGAATATATATGACCGGTACCGTCCACTATTTTGATGAGTTTGATCCTACGCAAAGATATGCAGGGTAAACTGTTCTAAATGATCCATAGTCTGGCTATTCGGACACCATCGTGATGTCGATGAAGCCAGTCATGGAGAACAGATAAAATGCGTAAGTTTGCAATTCCGTTCGCTGCCGCTGGCCTTTGCATGATGATGGCTGCCCCCGCTCTGGCAGAGAATATTGAAGTCCACATGCTCAACAAGGGCGCTGAAGGCGCCATGGTTTTCGAGCCTTCCTACATCAAGGCCAATCCTGGTGACACGATCACTTTCATTCCCGTCGACAAGGGCCATAATGTCGAATCGATCAAGGGTATGATCCCCGATGGCGCCGAAGCCTTCAAAAGCAAGATCAATGAAAACTATGTGCTTAATGTGAGTGAGCAGGGCGCGTATTTCGTGAAATGCACCCCCCACTACGCGATGGGTATGGTTGCACTGATCGTGGTTGGCGATAATCCGGCCAATCTCGACCAGATCGTTTCGGCTAAGAAGCCAAAGGCTGTTCAAACCCGGCTCGATAAGGCGCTCGCCAGCGCGAAATAACGGCACGATGGTGGGCGGTTTAAAATCAGGGTGGGTGCGAGGATATGATGACAATACAAAACGGTCTGCCGGCCTCCCCCGCAGCCGCCCCCGCTGAGCGTCGCGCGGCGATAGCGCGCGGCTTCAAGAAAACCGGGCCCGCACTTTTCACCTATGGGTTCCGCCCGTTTTTTCTGGGCGGAGCCGTGTGGGCTATCGTGGCTATGCTGTTGTGGATATTGTCGCTCACCTTCGGTCTTCCCGTCGGTGGGGCTTACGGTGCGCTAAACTGGCACGCACATGAAATGGTCTTTGGTTTTTCATCGGCTGTTCTGGCAGGCTTTCTTCTGACCGCGGTTCCGAACTGGACGGGTCGCCTGCCGGTTTCCGGTATGCCGCTTGCCCTGCTTTTTGGCGCATGGCTTGCCGGGCGTCTCATATTTCTTAACCCCGACCTGACACATCTCTATATAGCAGTGGCCGTTGAAAGCCTTTTCCTGCCCCTACTCTTGTTCATCGCCGCACGCGAAATTATCGTCGGACAACAGTGGAAAAACCTCAAGGTTCTGGCCGGAGTAGTCGCTGTAACGGTGGCAAATCTGGGCTTTCATTACATGGCGCTGTCAGGTGGTGATGTCGCAATGGCCAATCGTATCGGCGTAAGCGCCTATGTGCTGTTGATCATGCTGATCGGCGGTCGAATCGTGCCGAGCTTCACACGTAATTGGCTGAACCGTACCGGGTCGACGCGCTTTCCCATCCCCTTCAACCGCTATGATGCGTTATGTATTGTGGTCGCAGTCATCGCCTCTCTTGGCTGGATACTAATCCCGGAATCAACGCTGACCGCCATCGCAGCGATCATTACCGCTGTCCTGCACACAATACGTCTTTATCGCTGGCGCGGCTGGTCTGTCGCCCGCGAAAAGCTTCTTCTGGTGCTGCATGTCGCCTATGCCTTCGTGCCGGTCGGCTATATCGCCATTGCCTGTTCGGCACTGGGGCATCTTAATCCGTATTCCTCGCTGCATATCCTCACCGTCGGGGTGATCGGCTGCATGATGCTGGCTGTGATGACGCGAGCCACGCGCGGCCATACCGGACATGCGCTTACCGCATCGCCGACAACGCAGATCGCCTATCTCTGCCTTATTCTGGCAGCACTCATGAGGCCCTTTGCAGAAATAATGCCAAACTTCTTCCACACCTTCCTTGCAGGATCGGCGCTCCTGTGGATGATGGCCTTCGGACTTTATGTCCTCGAATATGGCCCGATGCTGCTCAAAAAACGCAAAACCGCAGATTAAGCGACTGTGAAAGGAAAGTATTTGGACGGCGATTTCCTGCTCGTTGTAAAGGCATTCTGGCTTTATCTGCCGTTGCCTTTTGTGACTGCCTTGGCAATCGGGCGTTACGCGACAGCAAGAACCGCCATCTTTTCTCTTTCCCTGCTGCTTTTCGTTCTGGTTGCGATGATCGGCTTTGCAATGCTGGAGTTCAAACGCACACCTGCAGCAATCTATGATTCGTCTGCCCTGCTCTCTGCCTTTACCGGTTATGTTGCCTTTCCCGTTTTTACTATTTTTGTCTATGGACTGCTGATTGGCCACGGGTTGCGGCGGCGAAACACCGAGTGATCAGAGAACATTCTGGTCAACCATAGGCGGAAATAACAATACAGTGACGCATTACCGATTGCATTCGGCTGGAGGGGATACTAGCCTGCGCCGCGTGTACCTATTATGGTCGCTCCAGTCGATGTCCGACTAAAATTCCTGGGGGAGCAGGAAGATCGGTGAGGAGTGATTTAATGGCACTATCCCCTATCGAAGCACCGCTGCGTTGGTACGTATTGCGGTGTAGCACACTTCCCCATTGTGAAGACGCAATACGATAAAATGCTGAAAGGTTTCAAGATGAGCTGGACACCCCATGGACGCCACCTGATTGCCGGTGACTGGGTTGCGGGAGACAAGACTTTCACGTCTGCGCCGGCAAGCGGCCCTGCACACGAATTCTCGGTCGGAACACCTGAACTGGTGGCACGCGCCTGCGAAGCAGCGGAAGGTGCATTCTGGACCTATGGCTATATATCGCGTGAAGAGCGTGCCGCCTTCCTCGATGCCATTGCTGATGAGATCGAGGCGCGAGGCGCCGCCATTACCGAAATCGGGACACAAGAAACCGGCCTGCCGGCAGCGCGTCTGGAAGGTGAACGTGGCCGCACTACGGGCCAGCTTCGTCTTTTCGCCAATCATATCCGCAACGGCGAATATCTCGACCGACGCATCGATGAAGCTCTGCCGGATCGCAAACCTGCACCGCGTCCTGAAATCCGACTGGTCCAGCGCCCGATTGGCCCGGTCGCCGTCTTTGGCGCATCCAATTTCCCGCTTGCCTTCTCCACCGCAGGCGGCGACACGGCGGCGGCCCTTGCAGCAGGCTGCCCGGTTGTTGTGAAAGGCCATTCAGCACATCCGGGAACCGGTGAAATCGTTGCCGACGCCATTGTGGCCGCTATTGAGAAGACCGGCATGCCGAAAGGCGTCTTCAGTCTCATTCAGGGCGGCGATCGCAAGGTCGGTGAAGCGCTCGTGACACATCCGCTCATCAAGGCCGTCGGCTTTACAGGCTCGCTTGGCGGCGGACGCGCTTTGTTCAATCTTTGCGCGCAGCGTGATGAGCCAATTCCGTTCTTCGGTGAACTGGGTTCGGTTAACCCGATGTTCCTGCTGCCTGAGGCACTGAAATCACGCGCGGCCTCGCTTGGTGAAGGTTGGGCGGGCTCGCTCACCATGGGTGCCGGCCAGTTCTGCACCAACCCCGGCATTGCCGTGGTCATTGATGGCGCCGACGCGGACACTTTCGTGCAAACTACCCGTGATGCGCTCGAGAAAGTCGCCCCGCAGGTCATGCTGACCGACGGCATCGCACAAGCCTATCAGGACGGCAAGGCGCGTTTTGACAGCCGCAACTCGGTAAAACCCGTGCTTTCCACCGAAAGCGAGGGGCGTGAAGCGTCGCCAAACATTTATGAGACAACCGGCGACGCATTCCTTGGCGATCATACGCTCGGTGAGGAAGTCTTCGGTCCACTCGGCCTCGTCGTGCGCATCAAATCGGTCGATGATATGGTGCATCTCGCCAAGGGGTTTGAAGGCCAATTGACGGCTACCCTCCATATGGACGAAGGCGACGCTGAAGCCGCACGCAAGCTTTTGCCTATTCTCGAGCGCAAAGCTGGTCGCGTACTGGCCAACGGTTTCCCGACCGGTGTCGAGGTTGTCGATTCGATGGTTCATGGCGGTCCCTACCCCGCCAGCACCAATTTTGGCGCGACCAGCGTTGGCACGATGTCAATCCGCCGCTTCCTGCGCCCCGTGAGCTACCAGAACATTCCGGAAAGCGTTCTGCCCGCTGATATCGCCTGATACAAACAAACGCGGCCTCGGATCACCTGAGGCCGCGTCTTCAAAGCGCCGCCATGAGCGGCGTGTAACTATCGTCTTCCCATTCGCATTTTTAAATAACGAGAATCGATCAGATTACGCTTAGAATAATAAAGCGTTAGAGCGCTAATCTGATCCAATCAGATTGGAATACGATCCAGCGAGATTTGTACAATTAACTATATTTAACCTTTAAGTTATCGCTTGCATTTAATTGCCAGCTACGCTTGTTTGTTTGTATAGTTTAATTGGCAAGTTAAAGGATCGGCCATGGCAACCGAACTAAACCGCTACCAACCCTATGCAATTGGGTTATTGCGCATTGTAGCCGGACTTCTGTATCTCGAGCATGGCACACAGAAGGCATTTAATTATCCCATTCCAGGGCCTGAAACCCTCAACGCACTTTCCTTTACATCGGCTGGTCTCGAATTGATCGGTGGTGTGCTTATTATCCTTGGTGTTTTCACCCGACCCGTTGCATTCATATTGTCGGGACACATGGCCTTCGCCTATTTTCTCGCACATTTCCCGAGAAGCTTTTTCCCCGTTGCAAATGGTGGCGACGCAGCAATACTGTTCTGCTTCGTATTCCTTGCACTGGTTACGACGGGTGCAGGTGCTTTCTCAGTTGACAACCGCGCGCGTTAAAGCGCCCCGGCAATGAGCGGCCTGCATTATAATGATTGTGGGCTGTTCATGGTGGGCGCGACAGGGATTGAACCTGTGACCCTTCGCGTGTGAAGCGAATGCTCTCCCGCTGAGCTACGCGCCCTGAAAAGCAAAGATTCTGCTTGTGAGGTGACGCGGATATACGTGGCTCACACAGACAAAGTCAAGCGCCGGGTTTTCCCCGGCGCTGATTTTTTTGAAATGCTTTTTACAGCGATGCCAGACGTGAAGAGGCAGTCTTCTCGAAAGCCTTCTGCATACCGGCATCACGGTTGTAAACATCGTTAAAGTAGCGGATGTTTCCATCCTTATCAGGCCAGGCCGTGAAATAGGAAATATAGACCGGAACAGGATCTGCAACCTTCAAACCGCGTTCGTTTTTGCCAAAATATTTGTCGAGGTCAGAAACCTGCTTTCCCATCACCGCGGCAGCCATTGCCCGGGGATTTTCCAGACGAATACAGCCGTGGCTGAGCGCTCGCATATCGCGCTTGAAATAGGATTTCGCGGGCGTATCATGCATGTAGATGTCGTGACTGTTGGGGAACAGAATTTTCAGTTCGCCCAATGCATTATCAAGGCTCGGCTTCTGACGGATCCCGACATGCGCCTTGCCGGTTGCTACCGCATTCCAGTTAACGGCACTCGCCGACACTTTCTTGCCGCCGACATAAACTTCATAGCCGTTGCGGTCGAGATAGCTGGTATCACGCATGACTTTGGGTAGCATTTCATTGAGCACGATCGAACGCGGCACACCCCAGGATGGGTTGAACACAACCGTCTGGACCTTGTTATAAAAGAAATAGGTCTGATGCGTCGGCGAGCCGATCACCACGTTCATAGCAAGCTTTTCGTGACCATTCTCGAAATATTCGGCGCGATAGGATGGTTGATTGACCATCACATAACGATTACCGAATTCATGCGGCAACCAGCGCAAACGCTCCATGGAATAAAGAATACGATCACGTTTGACCGTATCCTGCTCACCCTGAAGTGCTGCAATGGTGTTCTTACCGATAATTCCGTCCGGTGTGCTACCGGAAAGTTTCTGGTAATCCTCGATCGCGGACACCAGTTTCGGGTCATAGAGATCTGTTTGTGCATGTGCTTGCAACACATCACGATGCTGCGCCATGTAATCGGCAGGTGCGTGTCTGCTGATCAGCGCCACAACACTGTGTAATTGATCGCTCGTATCGCCCGGACGGATAGCGCGGTCAAGGGTGACACGAATGGAAGGTCCTGAAGGGACATCGATTTCCGACAGCGCCTTTTTCAATCCGGCATATTGCGGATTGTCCGGCTGGAAGCCATGCAGATAGCTCGCCGGATCGGTATCGCTGGCGAGCTTTGCCAGCGTGTCCTTCAGGTCAACGCGTCCGCGCGGCAGATCATAGAAACCGCTCAGGCGGTTGGCGATCACGCGACCTTCACCCGCATCCAGTGCGTAACGAAGCGCACGCGCCGACATACGCATTTCGAACTCGGCGAGCTTCTGCTGGCGCTCTTCAATTTGCGCGGGATCAAAATGATCTGCCGGAATGCTAACCGAATATTCATCGGGGTTGAGGCCATCCTCATCGGCTCGAGCAAAAAATGCCGCAAGCGTCTTGGCACGATCCAGAACCTTGCCGTCAGCCGACCACATGAAAGCGTGATTAACGGAATAGTAAGACACAATGGCCTCGGCAATCCGCTTTTCCGCTTTCACATCCACCGATTTGAGATAGGCTGATGCGGCATCGAAAGCACGGCTTGCATCCGTTGCCGTATGTTTCTGCGCACTGCTAGGCGTCATGCCTGAAGCTAGAGGGGCAATCTCAGTCGGTTCTGTGGCGGATGTTACCTGCATATCAAGACCGCTGAAATCGACCTTGACCAGTGCGTCGGGCTTATAATCGTAAACCTGCGGTGCCTTCACTGTTACGCGTTGGGCGGGTGGAATTATGCTTTTTGGAGCTGCTGTCGCTGAGGTGGTGTTTGCTCTCGGCGTGACGGAAGCTGGCGGGACAGGTGCCGGAGGCTGTGCTGCCTGTTGGCGGCGTTGCTGAAACAATTCCATCAGCGAGTTTGCTGCACGCACCTCGGTTATCGGGAGGACGACTGTGGCCGCAAGCGCCAGCATCATCACATTCCGAGAAATTTTCGTGTTCATCCGCATGCGCCGGGGAAACTGCATTTCATCCGCCCAAATTTAATGTCCGCCTCGACGGCGATTCGATCTTCACAGTTATTGGCACCATGGATGAATCGCGTATAGAAAACTTTAACGCTAACGCTTTCTTATGCAACTTATTGCCCGGTTTTGATCACAAATCCTTGAGGCCTTCCTCCTCTCCCTCACCAATTGAACAATGTGCCGCAGTGGCTTCGCCCTCACATCACGTTAAAAGCACTTCAGATTTCCCGCATGCTTTGCATCCGGGCTTTTTGGCAACATATCCCATATGCCGGTCACACGCCGGTTCGGGCAGGCAAGCAAGCAAGGTACCATGATGGCAGAAGCAAGCGCCGCCGATCTTTTCCCCTTGGGCGAAGACGACACCCCTTACCGCAAACTGACATCTGAATACGTTTCGGTCGATACTTTCAAAGGTCAGGAAATCCTCAGCGTAGATGAGGAAGGCTTGCGTCTTTTGTCGGAAGCAGCCTTTGCCGACATCAACCATCTGCTGCGTCCCGGCCATTTGCAGCAACTCGCCAATATTCTCCAAGACCCCGAAGCCACAGATAACGACCGCTTTGTCGCCTATGATCTGTTGAAAAACGCCAATATCGCCGCAGGCGGTGTGTTGCCGATGTGTCAGGACACGGGAACTGCCATCATCATGGGTAAGAAGGGACGGCGCGTGTGGACCGAAGGCGGCGATACTGAGGCGCTCGGTAGTGGCGTGCTCGATGCGTATAACAAGAAAAACCTGCGTTATTCGCAGTTGGCACCCCTTTCCATGTTCGAGGAAAAAAACACCAAGAACAATCTTCCCGCCCAGATCGACATCTATGAGGAAGGCGAAGACGCCTATAAATTCCTTTTTATGGCGAAGGGCGGCGGCTCAGCCAACAAGACATATCTTTATCAGGGCACACCCTCTCTTCTCACCCATGACCGCATGATCGACTTCCTCAGGGACAAGATCTTGAGCCTGGGAACTGCCGCCTGCCCGCCTTATCATCTGGCCATCGTCATTGGCGGCACGTCAGCCGAAGCAAATCTGAAGACAGTAAAGCTCGCCTCCGCGCGCTATCTCGATGCGCTGCCGACCAAGGGGTCGGAAACGGGCCACGCTTTCCGCGATCTGGAAATGGAAGACGAAATCCACAAGCTCACGCAATCGCTTGGCGTTGGAGCCCAATTCGGCGGTAAATATTTCTGCCATGATGTACGTGTTATCCGTTTACCGCGTCATGGCGCGTCGCTTCCGATTGGTCTTGGTGTTTCGTGTTCGGCTGACCGCCAGGCAAAGGGAAAGATCACCAAGGACGGTATTTTTCTTGAACAGCTTGAAACAAACCCGGCCAAATACATGCCGGATATCGATGAAGAAAAGCTGTCATCGCATGTAGTGCGCATCGACCTGAACCAGCCGATGCCAGACATCCTCAAGGAATTGTCAAAGTATCCGGTCAAGACGCGGTTGTCGCTTTCCGGTCCGATTATCGTGGCGCGCGATCTGGCACATGCCAAAATCCGCGAACGGCTGGAAAATGGCGAAGCCATGCCGGATTATTTCAAGAACCACCCGATCTATTATGCCGGTCCCGCCAAGACCCCTGCAGGCTATGCCTCGGGTTCGTTCGGGCCGACCACGGCGGGCCGTATGGATTCCTATGTCGACCAGTTCCAGTCGTTTGGTGGTTCCATGGTGATGCTGGCCAAAGGCAACCGCTCGCGGCAGGTGCGTGAGGCCTGCGCACAGCATGGTGGTTTCTATCTCGGCTCTATCGGCGGACCGGCTGCGCGTCTGGCAAAGGACTGCATCAAAAAAGTTGAAGTGGTCGAATATGCCGAACTTGGCATGGAAGCCATCTGGCGCATTGAAGTAGAAGAGTTTCCCGCCTTCATCGTTACCGACGACAAGGGCAATGATTTCTTCAAGGAATTCAACCTCGACTAATGAAAGAAGCAAAGGGTGGTTTTAGAACCGCCCTTTGCGTCTCAACGCAGAGGCTCGCGGGTGAGGCCCTTCTCAGCCAATTCATCAAGATAGCTCTGCCATCGCTTTTCTTTCTCGGTGCCGAGTTCATGCAGATAGGTCCATGAAAAAAGGCCGGTATCGTGCATATCATCGAAGGTGATGCGGACTGCATAATTGCCGACCGGCTCCATTTTCATGATTTCGACATTGCGCTTGCCGCCAACCGTCACACGCTGTTCGGGGGAATGGCCCTGCACCTCGGCGGAAGGTGACTGAACGCGCAGCAGTTCGGAGCTCAACTCAAAACGCTCGCCATTGTCAAACGCCACCGTCAATAACTTTCGGTCTTGCGAAACCCGTAATTCCGTCGGCCAAACTTCGCTCATCACTATTCTCCGCCTTGAAACATCGGAATTGTGATAAGCTCCGCGCGGAAATATCGCAAGTTCACAGGCTATGCCGGAGTATCTTTGGCCGAGCCAAAACTGGACAATATCCCCACGAAGCCTTATCTCAGACTATGTTGCGGGTTTTCCTCTTACCCCGTCACAGGAAAGTTGGCTTACGCGATGCAAACCGGTCAGGCTCAGCCTCTCGTTTCTCCGATACGTACCATGGTCGATCCCTTCGGGCGCACCGTCAACTATCTGCGCGTCTCGGTAACGGACAGATGCGACTTTCGCTGCACCTATTGCATGGCCGAGCATATGACCTTTCTGCCGAAGAAAGACCTGCTGACGCTGGAAGAGCTCGAGCGGCTTTGCTCCGTATTCATCAACAAGGGGGTGCGCAAATTGCGCCTGACGGGCGGCGAGCCGCTGGTGCGCAAGAACATCATGCATCTGATCCGCCAGCTTTCACGCCATTTGCAATCGGGCGCGCTGGACGAACTGACACTGACCACCAATGGATCGCAGCTTTCACGCTATGCTCACGAGTTGGCGGAATGCGGCGTCAAACGCATCAATATCTCGCTCGATACACTTGATCCTGAAAAATTCCGTTCAATCACCCGATGGGGCGATCTGAACCGCGTCATGGAAGGTATTGATGCTGCGCAAAAGGCTGGACTGCGCATCAAGCTCAATGCGGTTGCGCTTAAAGAGATCAATGAATTCGAGATACCCGATCTTATTCGCTGGACCCATGGCCGCGGCATCGACCTGACGCTGATCGAAACCATGCCGCTGGGCGAAATCGAATTCGACCGCACCGAGCAATATCTGCCGCTTTCGCAATTGCGCAATGATCTGGCGCGCGAGTTTACGATGACCGATATTCCTTACCGCACCGGCGGGCCTGCGCGCTATGTGAGTGTTGCGGAAACCGGCGGACGCATTGGCTTTATAACTCCTATGACGCATAATTTTTGCGAAAGCTGCAATCGCGTGCGTCTCACCTGCACGGGCATGCTTTATATGTGTCTGGGGCAGAATGACGATGCAGATTTGCGTAAAGCGCTACGTGAAAGTGACAGTGACGATCATCTGGGCCGGGCCATCGATGAAGCAATTGGTCGCAAGCCGGAAGGGCATGACTTCGTCATCGAACGCAACCGTCCGGCGGTCGCTCGCCATATGAGCCTGACGGGCGGCTGAAGCAATATTTTTTCGGGTCCGTAAATAATTGTCGCGAAATTAACTTCGGCACGATATGCAGTTGAAAACTGGATTTTGTGCTGTGCCGCAATCAGATAATTTTCGTGCAAGTCTTTATATGCTTCTGGCCATGGGAACTTTCACCCTCGGCGACAGCATAACCAAATATCTTCTCGCTGAAATGAACAGCGGACAGTACATTCTGATCCGTGGATTATTTGCGACGGTGCTGATCAGTTTGCTGGCTTGGCGTCAGGGGGTATTTCGCAAGATCCCTTTAGAACGGATGACGGTTCTGCGTATAGCTGGTGAAGTTCTCGCAACGCTTAGCTATGTTTATTCGCTTGGAAATCTGTCACAGGCTTTTTGTTCAGCGGTTTTTCAGGCCACGCCTCTTGCCGTTACCCTTGCTGCGGCGCTTTTCCTGAAGGAAAAAGTCGGCTGGCGCCGGTGGTCGTGTATTTTGTTCGGCTTTATAGGCGTATTGATTATCATTCGCCCCGGTACAGACGGCGCAGCGGGAATCGTAGCCGTCGCCATTTTGCTGGCAAGTGTCGGTTTCGCATCCCTACGCGACATCGCCACACGTCGTGTTCCTCCGGGGGTTCCTACACTTTACCTGTCAACACTGACCGCAGCCAGCATAACCATTGTCGGCGGCGGGCTCATTATTCCCATGGGCGGATGGCAACCTGTCGGAATTGTTTCGGTTCTCATCATCGCTGGAGCCGCCATATTGCTGCTGATCGGCTATCATTTCATCATTCTTGCCATGCGGCAGGGAGAAATATCCTTCGTGTCGCCATTTCGCTATTCCAGCCTTCTTTGGGCCATAGGACTAAGCATGGCAGTCTTTGGTGAGGCGCCGGATATCTATACGGTCATCGGTTCGCTGCTGGTTGTCGGTAGCGGTATCTATATGGTTTATCGGGAAAACAGCCTGAACAAACGAGAAAGAAACAAAAGCACTCTCGCCTCCATTCCGACCGGCATAGGCCCGAAATGATATTGCTAAACAAAGATTTTGCAGGGGCGATCATCGCAGGTGGTCGATCAAGCCGAATGCAGAATAACGGCATAGCGGGAGACAAATTTCTCCAGCCGCTTGGTTCCAGTCCTGTCATTGCACATGTCGCCAAGCGGCTGAAACCACAGGTTAACCGGCTTTTCATCAATGCAAATGGCAATCCCGCACGCCTGGCAGCACTCGACCTTTCAATCGTTGCCGATAATTACAATAGGCATGGCGGCCCCTTGCCCGGCATATTGACAGCCTTGAATGAGGCGAGAGGTTTTCCGTGGCTGGTGACAGCCGCTGCCGACACACCCTTTCTGCCGCATGATCTGGTGACAAGACTCATCCAGCATCAACTAAAAACAGGCTTTGACATCGTATTGGCAAGTTCTGCGGACCGCGTTCATCCGCTTTTCGGTCTGTGGCGGACCAGCCTGGTCCCTCGGCTGAAAGACTGGCTCTCAACATGCGATAAGGCAAGTGTGCTTGCTTTTGCATGTTTCAACGGTTTTGAGGCCGTAGACTTTCCGTTTCAGACAACCCAAGATGGATCGGAACACTATGATCCGTTTTTCAATATCAACCGTCCCGAGGACCTCGTCACGGCGCGGCGGCTTAATGGGGTGATTGCATGACGCAAAAACTCTTCGGCATTACCGGCTGGAAAAATTCCGGCAAGACCACAATGACCGAAAAATTGCTGCGATGCCTCACCGAGCGCGGCTACCGCATCGCCACCATCAAACATGCCCATCATGATTTCGATATCGATCATGAGAACACGGATTCCTGGCGGCATCGCAAGGCAGGAGCCGCCGAGGTCGCCATCGTCTCGCAACGGCGTTTCGCCATCATGCACGAAAATCTGGATCAGCCTGAGCCAACCTTGCAAGAAATCGTGGCCCGGCTCTCACCCTGCGATCTTGTTCTGGTTGAAGGCTACAAGCGGGAATCACACAAAAAACTAGAACTGCGCCGAACCGGAGGTCATGACGGTCCGCCACTGGCAGCCGATGATCCGGCAATAGTGGCGATTGCCAGTGATTATCCAAGTGATTATCCACAAGCCGAGTGCACACTTCCGACATTCAGCATCGATGCTATCGAGGAAATCGCAGACTTTATCGAAGAGCAGATGGCACTTTGAGGATTGCGTAAATTAATTGCGCGCCCCTCTTGTATTCGAGTGAAAACTTGTAGGAATATCAGTACTCGACTGGATGAAAGAGGCAAGCATGCGAAAAAATATTGCGCATGTTCGCCAGAACCATCTATTGGTAGCTTAAGGGGGCCTGCTACCAGACGCTGATCTGCGGCGAAAGGAATACCCCACAGGTGGCTGAACCAGAACAACAATCAGGGAACCAGCCGGATTTAAAACGAGAGGATTTGAAATGCGCGTTTTAAAGCGTATCGTTACGGCAGCCTCGGTGGCAACCATCGCCGTCATGGCGGGCAACATGACCATTACCGCAGCTAAGGCTCAGGAGCCTCTGAAAATCACCATTGGTACGGAAGGTGCCTATCCGCCCTTCAACTTCATCAAGCCGGACGGAACACTGGCAGGGTTCGAGATCGATATTGCCAATGCGCTTTGTGATGAGATGAAGGCACAATGCACTTTCGTCACACAGGAATGGGACGGGACTATCCCCGCGCTTCAGGCCGGCAAATTCGACGCCTTCATGGCGTCCATGTCGATCACGGAAGAGCGCAAGAAGCAGGTTGATTTCTCGAACAAATATTACAATACGCCTCCCGGTATCGCAGCACCGAAGGATACCGACATCAAGGGCGTGACCAAGGAAGACCTGGCGGGTAAAACAATCGGCGTTCAGGGTTCGACAACCCACGCCAATTATTCGGAAAAGACTTTTACCGACAGCACGATCAAAACCTACCCAACGGCGGAAGAATATCGCCTTGATCTGGCAAACGGACGTCTTGATGCAGTCAATGACGATGTGGTCACACTGAACGAATGGCTGGATTCACCCGATGGCGCATGTTGCAAATTGGTCGGCACGTTCTCTCCGGTCACAGAGATTCACGGTCCGGGCGTCGGCGTCGCTTTCAAGAAGGGCAGTAGCGATCTGATCGAGAAGTTCAATACTGCGATCAAGGCGATCCGTGCGAATGGAAAATATAAGGTAATCAACGATAAATATTTCGATTTCGACGCTTATGGTGCCGAAGACTGATTTTTCATGAAATGTCTGCGCCGGTCTGCAATTTGCTGACCGGCGCATATTGTTTACGGCAGCAGCCTGGCTATTTTTATCAAAGATTGTCCTGGCCCATCTTGCCCAGATAAAGAAAAAGGCGATGGAAAATTACGCCACTTTGTTGAGTTTCGGCCCCGGGGGCTGGGGCTTCAGTATCGCCTGGGGACTTTTGGTCACCATCAGTCTTGCACTGGCGACCCTGCCGGTCGGCCTTGCGCTTGGTTTTCTTGTAGCCCTTGGTAAGCGATCGCAAGAGCCGTCCTTACGACTGGCCGCAAACATCTACACCACCATTTTCCGTGGCCTGCCTGAACTTCTCACACTGTTTCTGGTCTATTTCGGTGCATCGCTGGGATTACAGAAATTGCTGGCGCTGTTCGATATCAATGCCAATATTGAGATCAACGCGTTTGCAGCGGGTATGGTGGCGCTGGGTTTCGTGTTCTCGTCTTATTCGAGTGAAGTGTTTCTGTCGGCTTTTCGCGCTATTCCCAACGGTCAGTATGAAGGCGGTTATGCGGTTGGGCTCACGCGCACGCTCACCATGCGCAAGGTCATTTTTCCGCAACTGATCCGCATTGCCCTGCCCGGTCTGGCCAATCTCTGGCTGGTGCTTTTGAAAGACACCTCGCTTGTCTCGGTCATCACGCTGTCCGACATCATGCGTCAAACACAGATTGCGGCCCGCGTGACCAAGGAGCCGTTTCTTTTCTTCGGCTTTGCCTGCTTGCTCTATCTGGCGCTGGCGATCATTTCGTCCTATTTCATCAACCGCATTGCCCGATGGGCTGATGCGGGCAATCAAAATGCCCGGGGTGCATGACGATGCGCAAAGCTGTCACAAGCCCCGATACAACTATGCTTCCCCCACCAGAAATCAGGCGCTGGACCGGCGCGAGGATTGCGGGCCATCTTATCGTTGCGGTCTGGCTACTGCTTTTTGCGGGGCTTGCGCTTTATCTTTATAACGTCTGGCGTGTTGATCTTTTCGAGACCTATGCACCGCGTTACTGGTCCGGCTTGCTGATCACCCTGCAACTGGTGATAATTTCAATCCTCGTCGGGGCGATCCTGTCATTGCCGGTCACGGCCATGCGCATGTCAAAAAACCGTTTATTGCGAGCCATAGCCTTCGGTTACGTCTATTTCTTTCGTGGTACACCGCTTCTGGCCCAGACCTTCCTGATCTATTACGGATTTGGCACATTTCGGCCATTTCTGGACAGCATTGGTCTTTGGGTGTTCTTCCGCGATGCGTGGAGCTGCGCACTGATTGCCTTCTCGCTCAATACGTCCGCCTACCAAGCGGAAATTCTGCGTGGTGCTATCCAGAGCGTGACTGCCGGTCAATGGGAAGGTGCTGCAGCGCTTGGCCTTTCCAAACGCGTCACTTTCTGGAAGATCATTCTTCCACAGGCCTTGATCGTGGCGCTGCGCCCCTATGGCAACGAAATCATCCTGATGATCAAGGGATCGGCCATTGTCGCCATCATCACCGTGCTCGACCTTATGGGAGAAACAAGACGCGCCTATTCACGCACCTTTGATTTCCAGACATACCTGTGGGCCGCTGTCATCTATCTGCTGATCGTGGAAATGCTGCGTCATATCTGGGATTATCTGGAGCGCCGTCTGACGCGCCATCTCGCCAGATGAGTTAACCCTATATCGTTCCGGTTGGTCTTGCGACTTCCCGGAACGATCTGTTTAATGCACGAAGCATTTATTTCATCATAAAGGCTGGGTCATGCTGAAAATCTGGGGCCGTCAGAATTCGTCCAATGTCAAAAAAGTGCTGTGGGCAGCACAGGAACTGAACCTCGATTACCAGCGCTTCGATCTCGGCGGGCATTTCGGCGGTCTCGATAATCCCGATTTTCTGAAATGCAATCCAAACGGCCTCGTGCCTCTACTCGAAGACGGTGAGACGGTTCTGTGGGAATCCAATACTATCGTCCGCTATCTCGCTGCCGTTTATGGCAAGGGTAGCCTATGGATTGACGACCCGGCACAACGTGCCCAGGCTGAAAAATGGATGGATTGGGCATCGACAACGTTGGTCAATGATTTCCGCGATGTCATTCAACATCTGGTGCGATTGCCAGATGAAAAGCGTGATCCGGCAATCGCACGCCGTGCCGCCGAAGGATTGGCGCGTTCCATGACGATTGCGGAAAACGCGCTTTCCGAAGCACCATGGTTCTCAGGCCAGTCTTTGGGCATTGGCGATATTCCGCTCGGCGTCATCGCCTATGGCTGGTTTGGCCTATCCATCGAGCGGCCCTCCCTGCCCCGACTGGAAGACTGGTATCATCGCCTTCAGGCGCGCCCTACCTATCGTTCGACAATTATGATCCCGATCACATGAGCAAGCCTTAATGGCACTGCCTGGTTCGGAGCCACACTTTCGTGATTTATGACTGGAGGATTAAACCTATGACGACCACTGCAAAAGTAGCCTTTCTCGGTCTTGGTGTGATGGGCTACCCGATGGCAGGCCACCTCAGAACCAAGGGGGGGCACGAGGTCACGGTCTATAATCGCACGCTCAAGAAGGCTGAAAAATGGGCGGCGGAATTTGGCGGCAGTTTTGCGCCAACGCCAGCGGAAACCGCACGTGATGCCGATTTCATCTTTGCCTGTGTCGGTAATGATGACGATCTTCGATCCATCACGCTTGGTGCTGACGGGGCATTTTCCACGATGAAGAAAGACGCAATCTTTATCGACAACACGACCGCTTCCGCAGAAGTGGCGCGCGAACTCGCCGCTGAAGCCGAAAAGCGCGGCTTTCATTTCATCGACGCGCCTGTTTCCGGTGGGCAGACTGGCGCTGAAAATGGTGTTTTGAGTGTTATGGTCGGTGCATCGGAGCCCGTCTTTGAGCGCGCCAAACCGGTGATCGACGCCTATGCCCGCTCCATAGGACTGATGGGACCGGTCGGATCGGGGCAATTGGCCAAGATGGTCAACCAGATCTGCATTGCCGGTCTTGTGCAGGGATTGGCCGAAGGCATCCACTTCGGCAAGCGAGCGGGTCTCGACATCGAGAAACTGATTTCGGTCATTTCCAAGGGCGCTGCCGGATCGTGGCAGATGGAAAACCGCTCGCCTACGATGAATGAAGGCAAATATGATTTCGGCTTTGCGGTCGACTGGATGCGCAAGGATCTTGGCATTTGTCTTGATGAAGCCAATCGCAACGGCGCGGTTCTGCCGGTAACAGCACTTGTCGACCAGTTTTACAAGGAAGTGCAGCTTAACGGCGGCGGCCGCTGGGATACGTCCTCGCTTTTGTCGCGACTGGAAAAATAGTCATAAACGTCGATTGATATCACAAAACAAAACCCCGGAAGACCAACCGTTCTCCGGGGGGTTTTTTATATTGGTTATTTTACCGGATCGCGGCTCCCGATACCCAGCAACTGATAAAGCAGCAATGCGGCAAATGTCGATGTTCCAATACCGCCGATGCTGAAACTGCCGATTGTGAGGGTAAAATCACCGGCACCAAAGATCAACGCGACACCGACCGTGAACAGATTGCGCGGGTCAGAAAAATCGACATTGTTGATCACCCAGATACGCGCCATGGCCGAAGCAATCAGGCCAAACACCGATACGGCAAGACCAGCCAGCACGGGTGCGGGAATCGTCTGCAAAATCGCACCGAATTTTGGTGACAGGCTGAGAGCGATGGCGATAACGGCTGCAATGACGAAAATCAGCGTTGAATAGACTTTGGTCATGGCCATGACGCCGATATTTTCAGCGTAAGTCGTAACGCCCGTGCCGCCGCCGGAACCCGAAATCATGGTCGCAACACCATCCGCGAAAAAGCCGCGTCCGATGTAGCGGTCCATATTCTGCCCGGTTATGGAGCCGAGCGCCTTGATATGTCCAAGGTTTTCCGCAACCAGAACAATCGCCACTGGTGCAATCAGCGTGATGGCTGACCAGTTGAATTCCGGTGCCACAAAATGCGGCAGGCCGAACCATGCAGCATTTTTCACAGTGGTAAAATCGATACCCGGCAAAAGCGAAAACACATTGCCAAACAAAAGCACGAGGCAATAGCCAATGGCGAGCGCAATGAGAACCGAAAAGCGCTTCGTGCCTTTGGGACCATAAGCAGACACCAGCGCCATGCTTAAAACCGTCAGCAGGGCAACCGTGATATGTGCGCCGCTGCCTTTCAGCTGCCCAACGGCGACGGGTGCCAGGTTAAGGCCGATGGAAACACCAATAGCACCCGTGACGACCGGAGGCATCAGCCTTTCCACCCAGCCTGAACCGACGCCCATCACGATAAGGCCGATCACAGCATAAAGCGCACCACAGGCGATAATGCCGCCAAGCGCCAGACCAATATTTGGGTTGGGTCCGCTACCGCCATAGCCGGTAACCGCAATGACCACAGCAATGAAGGCAAAGGAAGAACCAAGATAACTCGGCACACGACCGCCGGTTATCAGGAAAAACAAAAGCGTACCGATACCGGAGAAAAAGATCGCAAGATTGGGATCAAAGCCCATCAGCAGGGGCGCGACAATCGTGGAACCGGACATGGCCAGCAAATGCTGCACGCCCATCGGGATTGCCATGGAGGTTGGCAATCGTTCGTCCGGTAGAACGACTGCGTTTTTTTCCGAAAGTTTCCATTGAGGAAAATAGGACATGAAGGATCTCTTTATTTTTATGTTATGAGATCACTTATCGCTATTTTTGGCGTTGTTTCCAGCAATTAATTCAAAACAAACTGGCGCAAAATCGTTGCGCCAGCCTATTGATATTCATAATCCGCTTTGATCAGAACTTGACCTTGGCCATCAGCGAAAGACCGCCGACAAAATCGTTTCCGAATTCACCCTTCGAGCCGGTGAGATTGGGACGACCGTCAACAATCGTATCGTCGAGTTCACCTGAGGTCAGCCAACCTGCCGCACCAGCCAGACGAATTTCAAACTGATCATTGGGCTTGTAATTGGTGCCAAGACCAAACAGCCAGATATCAGTTTGTGACGTCATGCCTGTCGTGGTGCCGCGATCCCAGGTCAATGTCCCGGCAACCGACCATTGCTCGTTGAACTTGTGGCCTACACCGCCGCTTACCGTCCAGCCATCCTGATAATAAAGATTGAGGCTGGTGATCTTGGTGCCAGTCGGCACGATCCGGCTGTCGGAGGAACTGAAATCCACAGATGTAAATGTCGACCAGTCCGTCCATTTGATGGAACCAAAGGCAAGCCAATCGGGTGCAATGCCGGTCTGGAATTTGAATTCGACCGATTGTGGGGTTTCAATACCGCTCTTAACGTTGATCGGCATGCCAAGTCCCGTAGCGGGGTTCAGGGCCAGATTATCAATGGTGCCTTCGAGATCATATTTGACCTTGGACTGGTAAACAACACTCGCGCGGATGGCATATTCTGGAATTTCGTAAGCCGCACCCAGCCGCCAGCCGAACGATTCATCTTCCACATCCAGCGAAGCAACACGCCAGGTACCGCCGAAAGGATGACCGGTTGGCGGAATGGCTTTCGACTGCTCGCCGCGCAATTCCTGATAGCTCAGACCGCCGAGAATGCGGAAATAGCTTTTTTCACCGGCTGCAAAACGGTAGGAGCAGTTCACGCCATAGTCGTTGGACGAAATCTTCTGCTCGGACGCAACAAAACTGCGCACCGTATCCAACCCGACATTGGTATGGATACCCCATGGCTGACGATACTGTGCCGCACAGGCCAGATCTTCCGTCAGATCAAATTTTGCCGAGACTTTCGGCACCCAATAGCTTTCGGCTTCATCGACTTCGGTGCCAAAGGGCTGTCCACCCTTGAAGGGATTGCGACCACCCGTTGCGGCACCAATGGCAGATCCGCGAATATTCTTCAGCTTGCGCTGCGGTGCCACAAATGTGCCCGTTGCCTCAACCGCATTCCCTTGTTCAAAAAGGATATCGAAATCCTGCGAACTGCGCTCAAAACCGCCCGCATTCGCTGCAACCATACTGCCCAAGAGTATAGCCGCTGCTCCCCCTAACTTCACGCCACCAACGCTCATAGATGTCCTCCCACAACTAACGGCATTAACGTTGACGCAAACGTAAATCAGGTTCGAATAGACCTGCAATACGCAATTGGTTGGGATGGATCGTCGTCCAGAAACCGAAATGATCAAAAAACTCTAAAATTCATGCGCAGTTCCTCTTTTTGAAACGTGTTTTGGAAAAAGGCGTTCAATTTAAGCGTGATTTTGCCTTTTTTCAGCCGCTTTTCGGCTTTGTGGCGAAAGAGCAACAAAGCTTAAAAACAATCTAAAATAAGTGGCAACGGCCAATATCCAGCGATCATAAAACAAAATGCCCGGCAACGTGTTCACGCTGCCGGGCATCTGATTCGATATGTTCAGTTTGCGTAGAACGCATTCAACCTGCTTCGCGTATGCGGGCCTCCGCCGTTGCAACGCGCGCTGCTGCTTCCTGCAACTCGACCAGACGCTCACGCTCTGCCGCCACAACCTCTTCCTTGGCATTGGCCACGAATTTTTCGTTCGAGAGTTTTTTCTCGATCCGATCAATATCGGCAGCAATTTTGCCCGCTTCTTTGGCAAGGCGTGCCGCTTCCGCCTTGAGGTCGATCAGGCTCCCAAGCGGAATGCATATCGTCGCCTCACCCAGCAGCATCTGCGCAGCCCCCTTGGGGGCCTCAACCGCAAAAGACACCGTTTCAACACGAGCAAGACGTTTGATAGCCGCGTCATGACGATCAAAACGCTCTTTTGTCGCATCATTTGCATCGAGAACGACCACGGGTGCTACCGCACCAGCTGGCACGTTCATTTCTGCGCGCACTGACCGAATGCCGGTGACGAGATCAACCAGCCAGTTGATGTCGGCTGCAGCCTCATCATCGGCAAAAGACAGTTCTGGCCATTGCGCTAGGGCCAGAACGCTGTCGCGTGTTTTGCCCTCACCCGCCGTCAGTTCCCAGAGCTCTTCAGTCATAAACGGCATGAACGGATGCAGAAGCTTGTAAATCTCATCAAGGCAATAGGCAGCCGTTGCCTGTGCTTCCGCCTTGGCCGCTTCGTCCTCACCCATAAAAATCGGCTTCAACAGTTCCAGATACCAGTCGCAGAACTGGTTCCAGACGAAACGGTAGGCACTGCTTGCCGCATCGTTGAAGCGATAGCCGACAATGCCTTCGGTAACCCCTTCGGTCGCCTTGGTAAGTTCCGTCAAAATCCAGCGATTGACCGCAAGTTTTGCATTTTCGGGGCGGAAATCCGGGTCAAGTTTTACGCCGTTCATCTGCGCAAAACGGGTGGCGTTCCAAAGCTTGGTGCCAAAATTACGGTAACCTGCAATACGTGCTGGGTCGAGTTTCACGTCGCGGCCCTGCGCTGCCATGATGGCAAGCGTAAAGCGCAGCGCATCCGCACCATATTCATCCATCAGTTCCAGTGGATCAATCACGTTGCCCTTGGATTTGGACATTTTCGCGCCGTGCTTGTCGCGCACCAGAGCATGGAGATAAATGGTATGGAACGGGATTTCATCCATGAAATGCAGGCCCATCATCATCATCCGGGCAACCCAGAAGAAGATAATATCAAAGCCCGTTACAAGTACGCTTGTCGGATAATAAGTGGCAAGCTCCGGTGTCTTGTCGGGCCAGCCCAGCGTCGAGAACGGCCACAGACCGGAAGAGAACCAAGTGTCGAGAACATCTGTGTCACGCTCCAGCGCAACATCCTCGCCATAATGAGCGCGTGCGGCAGCTTTTGCCTCTTCTTCGCTCTTTTCCACGAAAAAATGACCGTCCGGTCCATACCACGCCGGGATCTGGTGTCCCCACCAGAGCTGGCGCGAGACGCACCATGGCTGGATGTTTTCCATCCACTCAAAATAAGTCTTTTCCCAGTTTTTCGGCACAATCTGCGTACGGCCATCGCGAACCGCCGCCATTGCTGGCTTGGCCAGTTCGCCCGCATTCACATACCATTGGTCAGTAAGATAAGGCTCGATCGGCACGCCACCACGATCGCCATGCGGAACCATATGCGTGTGGTCCTCGATCTTTTCGAGATAGCCGCGTTCATCCAGCAGCTCAATCAAACGCTTGCGGGCCGCAAAGCGATCAAGCCCGTCGAATTCGTGAATGACGGCGGTCAGTTCCGGTGTCAGTTCAAGCCCTTCAAGGAAGTCGATATTCCCCTTGAGCGTAATGTGCGCCGAAGGTGTGAGAATGTTGATGGCGCGCAGATCGTTGCGCTTTCCGACTTCAAAATCGTTAAAATCATGCGCAGGCGTGATCTTGACAGCACCTGAACCCGCTTCAGGATCGGCATAATCATCACCAACAATCGGAATGCGGCGGCCGACCAGCGGCAGAACGACATTATTGCCGAGCGATGCATGATACCGCTCATCATCTGGATTGACCGCCACGCCACTATCACCGAGCATGGTTTCAGGCCGCGTGGTCGCAACCACGATAAAGGTAGCCGGATTTTCGGGATCGAAAGGAATGTTTTCCAGTGGATAGCGCAGGTGCCAGAGATTGCCTTTGATCTCGCGCGATTCGACCTCGATATCCGAGATTGCCGTTAAAAGCTTGGGGTCCCAGTTGACCAGACGTTTGTCGCGATAAATCAGGCCCTGCTTGTGCAAGGTGACAAACACTTCGACAACGGCACGCGACAGGCCTTCATCCATGGTGAAGCGCTCACGTGACCAGTCGCAGGAAGCGCCAAGACGCTTGAGCTGATTGGCGATCATGCCACCGGATTCAGATTTCCATTGCCAGATGCGCTCGATGAATTTTTCACGTCCCATCGCATGACGGTTCGGCTCACCACGCTCGGAGAGCTGGCGTTCGACAACCATTTGCGTCGCGATGCCTGCATGGTCCATACCCGGCTGCCATAAAACATTCTTGCCGCGCATGCGTTCGAAGCGGACCATGATGTCCTGGATCGTGTTGTTGAGTGCATGCCCCATATGAAGCGATCCAGTGACATTGGGCGGCGGAATGACGACGGCAAACGGATCGGCCCCCGGCTTTGCGCCCGCTCCCGCTTTAAACGCGCCCGCCTCTTGCCAGCGTTCAGCAATTTTCGGCTCTGTAGCCGCAGCGTCATAGGTCTTCTCAAGCATGGAATTATCCGGATTTCTTACGCACTAAAAGGATTAGGCGCTCAATAACAACAAACGGCTGAAAAATCACGCCATAATCAACTTTCAAAATGATTATCGCTCCACATCACTTGAAATAAAAGTGAAAACCCGCCTGCTTGCGGCAGGCGGGTTTTGATTATAGCCGATCCGCATTCAAATACATTGATTGCCACGCACCACGCGCTCTATTTCCTCGCGCACCAGCCGTTCCACGAGCGGCGGCAGATTATTGTCCAACCACTCATGCAGCATCGGTCGCAACAATTCGGTCGCGATATCGTCGAAAGAACGGCGCGGAGCCGAATGAACAGCGTGGTTTAAATCCGCAAAAGCCTCCGAAACCTGCCGTTCGACGGCTTGCGACAGAATATGGGGTACCGATGCCATCTCCTCCTCCGAAACTTCGTTGCTCGAACCGGTCTCTTCCGTCTCTTCGATGACAGGCTCAGTCCGGGGCGGCATCAGTGCAGAGGGTTTCTCGGGTTCGGTGTCCAGAAAACTCTCCATGGCCTCAGCGATCCCAGTGTCAAGCGACTGCTCGATTTCCGTTTCAGAAATCGCCACATTTTTGTCCTCAGCTTCTGATGGAGCAGCCGTCGTCAAACGGTGATCGTCGTTTTGCGCATCAAGAATAATATCGTCTTCATCATCGAGCAGCTCCCGCGATTGGGACGCCGAAGTGGGAGACTCGCTCACAGGACCGCGCAGAACGGACTTATTCGGAAAATCATGATGTGCAGAGGTAGCCTTTACAGATGGGTCGCGTTCGATTGTTGACGCCTCCTCACTGGGAAGTGGGCGGCGAAATTCCGCAACTGCTCCGCGCAACCCGCTCTCCTGTTCAGGACGGCTGCTGCCAGCATCACTGTCTTCGATGATCCGGCGAATGGAAGCCAGAATTTCTTCCATCGACGGCTCGCGTGCTACGCTGGATGCCTGTGCCATAGTGACCATTTTCCCTATCTGAAATAGAGTGTCGCGCAGACTTGATTGCGCAATATTTCAAAGCCCTGGCGGAATCCGTCTTTTCAGGCGGCATCCGGCAAAAGACAAAGAATCAATGCTTCAAGGGTAGCGAACCTTCGTCAATTTGAGAATCCCCCCACCAGATGCCAGCAACGCAACCCACAGCTTTATCCATTTATTAACCAATATCCGATCGAAGGCGGCCCCGCCTTCAAACGAAAACGGCGCCCGAAGGCGCCGTTGAAACACGAAACAGAGCAATCAGCGCCCGTCGGGAGTGCGCAAACCGATCCATTTATCCTTGACTGCCTCGTAATGCTCTTCAGGCTTGTACTGCGCGACCTGAAGACCAAGCTGCTGGGCCGTCATGCGACCGGTCGCGTTCAGAAGCGCGTAGCTTGCGACCACTTCGTCGTGTTCCGCCTGAACCAGCGCGATCTGCGATGTGACGAGATCATTTTGTGCATTGAGCACGTCCAGTGTGGTGCGCTGGCCGACATTGCGCTCCTCGATCACACCGTTGAGTGCAAGCTGAGCGGCGGCGATACCATCACGAGTGGCTCGCACCGTGGCGCGCGCTGCCTCATATTGCGACCATGCCGAATTGATTGCCTCGCGGACCTGATCACGAATGACATCGACTTCGATGCGTGCCTGCCCGAGTTGCTCCTTGGACTGGCGAATCTGCGCAGAACTACGCCCACCGGTAAAAATCGGAATACTGACATTAAGACCGACAGAAGCCGTAGTTCCATCAACGGAATTGCTTATGCCTGATCTCGACGTCTGCGAATAGGTATTAATGTGGCCTGCGTCTGCCTGTAGGCCGACAGTCGGAAGCAGCGCGCCTTCTTTGGCCTTGACGTTAAAACCAGCAGCATTGACGGCATATTGCGTCGCAAGAATACCCGGATGACCGGTCTGGGCTAGCGAAAACGCCTGACTGGGTGAGCTCGGCAGATGTTTGGCTGCCGACGCTGTGGATAGTTTTCCGGGTTGCGTGCCCACAACGCGTACATAGGTCGCTTCCGCCGATTTAACGTCCGCACGGGCTGCGTTGAGTTCGGCGATTGCTGTTGAACGATTTGCTTCGGTCTGCGCGACATCGGTACGAGTACCTTCGCCGACATCCAGACGCGCCCGCGCTGCACGCACCTGCTCGTTCATCGCAGCAAGGTTCTTTTCGCGCAGAACGGCGATGCGGCGCTTCTGGAACACATCCATATAAGCAGCGACTGCGCTATAAAGTGTATTCATTTCGTCGTTGAGCAGATTCTGCCGCTGGGCAAACACCTGCGTTTGCGCAGCCGCCACATTGTTCTTGGTCTGAAAACCATCAAACAGCAATTGGTTCAGCTGGACGCCGACTGTGCCGGCCGTTGTGTAGCTCTTTCCCACACCCCGGCTGCGGCCAATATTATAAGACCCTGTTATCTGCGGACGACGAGCGGATTTGGCGATCGCCACGTTCTCGTCTTCGATGCGCACGCCGGCACGTGATGAATTCAGCGTTGCATTGTTCTTGTACGCGTTGACCAGCGCCCCATTCAACGTATCAGACCACGCGACCTGGCCCGTTAAAACAGTGCCGGACAATAATGCTGCGACAGCCGCCAGTCTCTTGCATGTTTTAAACACCGGGTACCTCATTTGGGAGCAAACATATTCATTAATCGAACCGATCAGTTCGGGATTCTAATAACCCTTAAAATCGATTATTTCCATCGCCCCGCCCAGAGCATTCACAAAGAAATTCCTAGTCGTTGCAGAATTGTACCAACGCCGAATTAAAACTCGAACTGGGGAACACGCTCGAAACCCGGTATGGGTTGAAGCGCAGTGTTGAACGCCATGCGTCCAGATGCAACCCCATTTTCTTTGACGTAAAGGCGCGCAACTGCGGCGTTTCCACGTCCTTCTACGGCAACGAGACGCCCCCCCTCTTTCAACTGCAGGAAAAGCGCGTCAGGCACGGTATCGACACCACCTTCAATCAGGATCACATCATAGGGCGCTTCCGATGCATAGCCTGCAGCCATATCGCCGGAAACGATCACGACATTGTCATAGCCGAGTTCGGCCAGTCGCGCCGTCGCTGAGGCTGAAAGAACAGAATCGCTTTCAAGCCCGATGACCGAACCCGCAAGCTTGCCCAGTATAGCTGACGAATACCCAGAGCCGCAGCCGATATCGAGTACGACATCGTCGCTGCCAACCCGAGCAAGCTGAACAAGTTTTGCGAAAGGCGAAGGTGCCATGAGGTAGCGCCGTCCCGAACCATCGCTCTCCAGAAGCAGGTCTTCATCCATGTAAGCAACGCTCTGGCGGACCGCGGGCACAAAGGCCTCGCGCGGAACTGCCAGGAATGCATCAATGACCTCCAGATCGGTCACATCCGTGGTACGAATCTGGTTATCGACCATTTTCGTACGAAGATCCTGAAAATCGGCTGCCATAGCCCTAAACCCTTCCTGTCGCGCCACGCGATAATTTCAAAGGTCTCTTGCACAGAATGCACAGTCCGACTGACGCCGCAAGAGCCTGAACGATGTTTGCCGATGATGTGGCAAAAATTACCGATCCAGTCAATAAAACTCCCCGTTACGGCACAGCTTGACTTTGCGACCTATGAACACAGGCACATACCGCACCACCTATGGAAGCTCAAAAGAGCGCAGCCGCGAGGCTTACAACAAAAAAAATCCCCAACCATGGAAACAAATCGCGCACGGGATTGTTTGAGATATGTCTGCGAATGGAATCATCTGTTCGTATGCGGTAATTGCCAGTCACAGGAGGGAGCCTGAAATGGCCAGAACCAAACAACGCAACCTTGACGATCTTTTTTACGATACGCTCAAGGACATTTATTATGCAGAGCGTAAAATATTGAAGGCACTGCCGAAGATGGCGCGCGCCGCCAACGACGAAAAGCTAACGCAGGCTTTCGAGAAGCACCGTGAACAAACGGAGGGGCATGTTGAACGGCTACAGAAATGTTTTGAAATTCTTGGCAAGCGTGCACAGGGCAAGACCTGCGATGCCATAGAAGGTATTCTTTCCGAAGGTGAAGAAATCATCGAAGAATTTTCCGGAACCGCTGCCCTCGATGCAGGTCTGATCTCTTCAGCCCAAGCGGTCGAACATTATGAAATCACCCGCTACGGCACCTTGAAGCGCTGGGCCGAAACGCTTGGCTACAAGGATGTTGCAAACTTGCTCGACCAGACCTTGCAGGAAGAAGGCCAGACCGACAAGGATCTGACGAAACTTGCCGTCAATTCTGCAAATCAGCACGCCCAGGCGGCATGATGGGGCTTAATAAGGGTCGGCAACCGGCTATGCAGATATCCGCATCCTGTCTGTCGACCCGCATTATTGATTAAAGAGCTTTTATCATGTCCGCGCAAAGGAGAGGAAAATCATGAAGGAGGTTGACCCGAAAGAGGCGCGTCAGGGTTTCAAAGGACGGCGCATCCTGTTGATCCTTATAGCGAGCCTCATCCTGGCGATGCTCGTTTGGGGCGCAGTCGAGTTCTATGGACAAATGAACCCCGGCCGCGGATTTATGGATGATGATAGCAGGCCACCTTCTACCACCGAATCGCAGCCTCCCGCATCCGGCACAGCACAATAATACTAGCCAATGCCGCACTGGGCTTGCACTCAATGCGAAACTTCAACGTTTGATTTTTGTATTATCGCGTCGAATATGGTGGGCGATTTATCTGCGAAAGCAGATCTTCATCGCATTGGCACAAGTTATAATGAGGTTAGCCGCACGCTCACCTTCTCGTAGATAGGAGCTAAGTGATGGCGGTAAAAATTGATCCATAAGCCGCCAGTGCCGTTGGGCGATCATCTTGATGACAGAGCCGAACGGCGACCTGGCGGCCTCGATAAAAATCACGAGCCTATTGTCGGACCATCCTCATAGCCTGGCCATTCGTTATCCGGGATATCCCTGAAACTACCACCTTCGACGCCATCAATTTCATACTTCGTCAGGAAGCTGCTGAGCGTAAGACCGAAATCGTCAGACCGCTTCTGGTGTTTTCCTTCTTCTATAAGACTTGGAAGGAACGAAACGATCACACCGTCACCTGCCGCTGCCCAACCGAGCGCACCGGCAAAGACCGGAACAATATTCGGCACCTTACTGATAAGATCAGGCAGCAAGGCATTTGCGGCACCATCTTGCAGTACCTCACCCCCCCCTACCCACTTTGTTATGCGGGCTTGCTGGAGTTCAACTCCAAAATCGGCATGCCAGTTGATACTGACGACACGCCCAATAGTACGACGAGGAAGCGGGGGATTAACTTTTTTCGCCATCGCACCGGCAGGCGTCTGCCGGTGCTCGTGGTCAAGTATTGGCTGTCAAGCCACGAAGCGCACGATGCCACCATCTACGCGCAATGCGGCACCACTCGTCCCCGATGCCTGTTCCGAGCAGGCGTAAACGATCATGTTGGCAATCTCGTCAGTGGTGGTGAAGCGCTTAATCAGGGTTGTCGGGCGTAGCGCCTGCAGAAAACCCTGCTCGGCCTCTTCCTGCGTGATGCCATGCTCCTCAGCCTGCTTTGCCATGAAGTTCCCGAGTATCTCAGAGCGGGTCGGTCCCGGAAGAACGGCATTGACGGTAACACCCGTCCCGGCGACGGCTTCGGCCAAGCCACGTGAAACAGCGAGTTGCGCGGTCTTGGTCATCCCGTAATCGAGCATCTCCTTGGGCGTATTGAGCGCCGATTCACTGCTCACGAAAACGACGCGCCCCCAGCCCTTGTCCGCCATGCGCGGCAAGTAGTGACGTGACAGCCGTACACCGCTCATCACATTGAGCTGGAACAGGTCGAGCCAATCATCGTCAGGGATTGCGGTGATATCCGCGATACCCTTGTAGTCGCGGATCAAAGCTGTACCGACATTGTTCACCAGAATGTCCGTATCCGGTGCCTTGGCAACAAAGGCGCTGGCCCCCTCCGGAGTCGACAGATCCGCGACGATGCCGGTGATCGTGCTCTGCGGAAACACAGCCCGCATCTGCTGCACCGCTTCGTCAACGCGCGCATCGGTGCGTCCGTTGATCACAACCGAGGCACCGGCTCGTGCCAGCCCCTCCGCTGTCGCACGGCCAATACCTGCGGTGGATCCCGTCACGATGGCCGTGCGGCCGGTCAATTCGATTTTCATGAATTTGCCCTTTCTGGCTCCATGCCGGTCCCTCATGAGACGTCGGCGCACATTTCATAAGTTGATGCCGGCAGTCTTGATGGCATCGTTGATTCAAGTATCGATCTTCCAGCGGGGAGGCTCCCCCGGCCTGGTGGTATTCCGTCTCTGGAAATCGTTTTTGATGTGAGAATATCGGACGATTCAGGTCGTAGCGTCTGCACGCAGGCGGTCGAGCACCGGCAATAGCTCGGATGGGTCGGGGCGGCGTGTGTAATCGGGATTAACCTCGGCATAGGCAATCACCCCATCCATCCCGATCACAAAACGCGCAGGCATTGGGAGCGCCCAGGCCGGATCGTTGTTGATTTTGGGCAGATCATTGCCGAACTGTTTGTACACCTCGATCAGATCGTCCGGCAAAGCAAAGCGCAGGCCAAACTCAGCGGCAACGGCAGCGCCTGGGTCACCCAGAATCGGAAAGCCGAGTTTGTTGTCCCGCTGTGACTTGCGACTATTCGCTGTCGTCTGAGGGGAGATCGCGACGAGGCTCGCGCCGTATGCTTCAATCTCGTCCCGGGTTTCCTCCAGCGCTTGAAGATCATAGTTGCAATAGGGGCACCAAATTCCCCGGTAGAAGGTTGCGATCAACGGCCCCCGTTCCAACAGCGCAGAGGAACTGACGCTCTTACCGTCCGCGTCCGCAAGCGAGAATTCGGGTGCCATATCACCCGCCTTAAGAGCGTGATTGGCTTGCCCGCTGTCGATCAGCGACTGTGTTGCACGGTGTATCACATCGAGCTGAGCTGGGGTTGGGACCAACGGAAAACGTCCTTGTTCAAAATCCTCGCGCATCGCATCGAGCTTGTCCTGAAGTTTCATGGTCATTCTCCGTGTCGCGGGGGAGCCGCCGTGGACAGAAGACTATTTCATCTGAAAAGAATGGTGTATCCATACATTTCGAAGAACATTTATCTGGATTTCAAATGAGTGATCGCTGGCAAGAAATGGCCGTGTTTGTCCGCGTAGCAGAGAGCGGAAGTCTTTCGCGTGCTGCACGCGAACTGAAGCTTTCGCAGCCTTCCGTGTCACGTATCGTGGGCATGCTGGAAGCGCGGCTCGGGACGACACTGCTGTTGCGCACAACCCGCAGTATTTCACTAACGGAAGCGGGTAGCTTGTATCTCGAGCGCTCGAAATATCTGCTCTCAGAGATGGAGGAGGCAGAGCAGGCCACCAGGTGCGCTGACTCGCTGCACGGAGTGATCCGCCTCGCGATGCCGGTGCTCTATGGCACGCGCGTGGTCATCCCAGCGCTCACAACCTTCCTGCCCCATCATCCAAACCTTCGCGTCGAGATGATCATGAGCGATGCACGTCAGAACCTCATCACGGATGGGGTCGATGTTGCCATTCGATTAGGGGTTGGACAGCTGGAAGACTCCACCTTCGGCGCACGCAAACTCGCGCTCATTGAGCGGATTGTCGTTGCGGCACCAGCGTATCTTTCAGCAAAGGGGGTACCCGCCACCCCGGCTGAACTCGCCAGGCACGATTGCATTCTTCAGCACGGCTTGTTTGGCCGCGAAAGCTGGCGCTTTACGCACAACCAGACCGTCACTTCCGTTAACGTCTCGGCGAAACTCCACATTAACTCTGCGCCGGGCGTTCTGTCTGCGGCGGTGGCAGGGCTTGGAATCGCCTTAGCGACCCGCGTCATGGCAGGAGAAGAACTGCGCACCGGCCAGCTTACGCAGCTTCTTGAACCATACAGCCTAGATCCGGCTGAAGTTTACGCTGTTTTTCCGGCCGGTCCGCGACCTTCAGCCAAAGTTCGTGCGATAGTGGAGCACCTTGCAGCATCACTCAACGCGCCGAATTGACGAATATGGAGCCACACAAAGGACTTCACTGAGATTGCAAAAAAGCGCTTAGTGCAGCTATGACTTCATCGGGGCGATCCTCAAGTTGAAGATGGCCGCCGGTCGTCACTCCACCGGAAACCTCGTCGGCCCAGCCACTCCAGATTTCAATCCGATCAGGCCCGCTTGCGCCCTCTTCAGCCGCTGGCCAAAGCACGAGGACCGGGCAATCCATTTTACGTCCCGCCTCCCGATCCGCCCGATCAAGCATCATATCCTCATGGAGTGCTGCACGATAGTCTTCGCACATTGCGTGCCGCACTGCCGGGTTGCGGAAAGCAGTGTGGTACGCATCTCTTGCCGCCGGCTCTATCACATCATCACTCGCGGCATTCATGACTTTGAGCACACGCTCTAGAAATTCATCCGGGGCGGCGGCAAGTAAGCGTTCGGGCAAATCTCCGTCCTGCCCGAGAAAGAACCAGTGATAGTTCTTTTGGGCAAAGCAAGAGTCGATAGCAAGCATCGCATCCAGCGTTGGGATAACGGTCAAGGATGCAAAGCAGGTCACAATGCCTGGATGATCAAGAACGAGCCTGTAACCTGCACGGGCGCCGCGGTCGTGGCCTGCAACTGCAAAGCGTTCGTACCCAAGCTTCCGCATGAGGGCGACCAATGCAACGCCTACGCGTCGTTTGGTCCAGCGTGGCGTCATCGAATTCGGCACACTGGCACCGTACCCCGGCAAATCAGGGATGATCAAGGTGTGTCGCTGAGACAGCGACACAGCCACCTTACGCCAGGCGATGTGGGTTTGCGGAAAACCGTGCAGCAGTAGCAGGGGCGGACCCGAGCCACCAATGACACCGGCGAAGCGAACGTCGCCGGCGTCAATATCCAGTGAGCGAAAGCCGGGAAAGAAAGATGATACAGAACCTTCCACAGGTTCACACCGGACAAGTCCCGTATCCATGTTCGGACCAATAGTATGCTCTCGCCCATAGAGGACCATATTGATCACCTCATTTACTGTTGGCGGTTATCACGAATTCAGCGAGTTCCCGCCCATATCGAATGGGCTCCTCATAGAAGGGGCTGTGCCCGCTATCCGAGAATAGGGACAGTCGGCTATTGGCATGGATCGCCTTGATCCGCTCCGACATCGCAACGCGCACCAGTCGGTCGTGGACACCGTGTGTCAAAAGGATCGGACCTTTGTATTCCTGGAAAACGGGTTCGAAGTCGGAGGTTGCAGTCTTGATGAAACCTTCATTGACGGCGCGTGCTGTCATACCATTGATTACAAGCATTCTCTTCATTTCAGCGTCTGTCGGCTGCTGATGAAAGCACGCAGCAAGGAAATCTGCCGTTGCCGCGGTGCGTTCTGCGAGATCGTGGGAGGTAGTGGTGGCGGTAAAGGCCGCAGCCTCTTGTGTCAAAAGATCTGGGGACAGCTTCGTGACGGCATCGATCAGATTGACACCGGAGATTTGGGAGCCACCGTATTTTCTGAGATAAGCCCCCACCACAAAACCGCCCAGTGACCAACCGACCAACACCGGTCGACGAAGCTTCGCACCCTCAATCACGGCGGCAACGTCATCCGCCCATAGATCAGCATCGGAATAGGCATTGAGTGCAGCTGGCTTGTCTGAGTCACCATGACCGCGCAAATCGAAGCTCACTGAGCGGAAACCCGCTAGTGCAGGGTCAGAAAACTGCTTCTCCCAGCTCAATCGACTCTGGCGCAATCCGTGAATGAACAGGATTTCAGGAGCATCACCGCTACCTTGGCTCTCGCCCGCCAGCATCACCCCATCAGACGAGCGAACCTGGAAAGGCTGACGCTGCGCGGCGGTCGAACCCTCACGAATGAGGTTATCGGAGGATGCAGCATAAGCTGAAGGCGCATATCTGCTCTTGAAGGCTAGCGCTGTCAGTGCAGCGCTCCCGGCCAGAATGGCGCGTCTGGTATAAATCATAAGGGGACTCCATGTTGTTTATCGATCACTATTCAACCTACTTGACACTTCCTGTCAAGCGTTGTTTAGTGTTCACTATGGAAAGAAATATAAAATCCCGCGGTGGACGCCCCTGGAGCTTTGATCGGGAGGCCGCAATCGAAACGGCGATGCGCCTGTTTTGGCGATGCGGGTTCGAAGGAGTGTCAATCAGTGATTTGACCAAAGCGATCGGGATCGCGCCACCTAGTCTTTACGCAGCTTTCGGCAGCAAGGCCGAACTCTACCAAGAGGCGCTTTCTCACTATGAGAAGACGCTAGGCACGTTCGATCACGTCGCGCTCAACTCGGCGACCTCTCTGGCTCACGCGGTACGACTGTTACTCGAAGCATCGATTAAAGCCGTCACCCATGCAGGACTTGAACGCGGCTGTATGATATCGAGCGGCATGACCGCCTGCCATCCCGATCATACGATGCTGGCCAGCGATGCCGCGAAGAGGCGTGATGCGATGCGCCACCGGATTGCTCAAGCGCTTCAGCCATTTGCCAAACCGGACGAGGTAACTCGACTCTCCCGCCACGTGGCAGCGGTCATGCAGGGTATTTCAATACAAGCCCGGGATGGAGCAACGCCAGCCGAACTGCAGGAAATCGTGGAAGACGTTGTTTCTGGAATAGCGGCACGGCTTTCAAGCAATGCTCAAAAGCATTAACACGCCCTGGCCAACAACAATCGATACTAAAATGGCAAGAGACCACTGTTGGCACTTAACCTTGTTTCCGTCGAGGCGTGCGGAGCACTGATTGCAATGCAGCTGCGGTTTGCTTTTTGGATCGAAGGAAACGACGTTACCAGAAAAGTAAGCAGATAGTCCCCCTCACTGCGTCACATTGCATCAAGCATTAACTTAATGCGAACTTGTGAATGAAACAGGTTGCAGCGCAAATTGTACCCACAGACGGAAGGCTGGTAAAATCCAGTCATCCAAGAAAGCCTAAGCACTGCAACGAGGGTTGAACAGATGAAACTTACTGGTGGTCAGGTCGTCGCCAAGGCCTTGAAGGATTATGGTGTGGAATATGTGGCTGGGGTGCCTGGCCACGGTATCTGGTCTCTCTTCGACGCATTCCTGGAAGAAGGGTCGCAAATTCCATTTATTCAGGTAATGCATGAGCAGAGCGCTGTTCATATAGCAGATGGGTACTTCCGCGCTTCCGGTAAGCCGATGGCGTGCTCTACTTCTGTGGGTCCAGGTGCTGCGAACACCATTATCGGCCTTGCAACTGCTTTGACCGACTCCACTTCGTTGTTCTACGTTTCGGGCTCTCCGCAGACCTACATGCATGGCCACGGCACGATGCAGGAATTGGAACGCCATCAGGACAACGCTTTCCCGCGTGTCACTGAACAGGTAACTAAGCGTGCATGGCAGGCACACTCAGTTCAGGTGCTGCCGAGCATCATGCACCGCGCGTTTAGCGCTATGATGACCGGCCGCCCAGGCCCAGTCCACGTTGAGGTGCCTATGGACGTCCAGGTCGAGGCCGCTGATGTCACGATCCACCCTCTTGAAAAACGTCTACCGATCGGTATCGCATATCCTGACCCAAGAGCCATCGAGGCTGCCGTTAAAGTTCTCCTCGCTGCTGAACGCCCCGTCATTGTAGCTGGTGGCGGCGCTATTACCGCCAATGCATCGGATGAGCTGACTCGCCTTGCTGAAAAAGTTGGCGCAGCTGTTTCGATCACTTGGAACGGTAAAGGGGCGATATCTGAGGATCACGAGCTGTTCATCGGCGCAGTCGGACAGACTGGTACGACATGTGGCAACAAGGTCACTGCATCCGCCGACGTTGTCGTCTCGGTGGGTTGCCGCTTCACGGACTGGTCTGCATCCTCATATGCGAAGGGCGTATCATTCTCCATTCCGGATGCGAAGCTCATCCATATCGATCTTGACCCACGCGAGATTGGCAAGAACTACGAGACCGAAGTGGGTATCGTTGCTGACGCGAAGGTGACGCTCGAGGCGATCCTCTCTTTGCTCTCTGACGCAGAGTCCCAAAAGATGCTCGCGCGCCGTGAAGGCTTCTTGTCAGATGTTCAGAAGGCTAAGGCAGACTGGCGCGCCCTGGTAGAGCCTCGCGAGAACAGCCGCGAAACACCGTTCACTTCGCAGCGTCCGTTGATAGCGCTTCGCAATGTGCTTGAGCGCGATGGTATAGTGGTCGTCGGCTCTGGTAACACGCAGGGATCCGTCAAGCAGAGCTTCCCGGTTTACCTCCCGCGTACTCACATCACTTCCGGCTCGTACTCTCCGATGGGCTGGGCCGTACCCGCCGCACTCGGCGCAAAGCTTGCATGCCCTGACAAGCAGGTCGTCGCCATTGTCGGCGACGGCGACTTCATGATGTCGCTGCCAGAAATGGGAACAGCAGTCATGAACGGCATCAACGTTGTATTCCTTGTGCTGAATAATCAGGGCTACATGTCGATCCGTGGCGGTCAGCGTAAGTTCATGGGCCGGCATGTGGCTTCAGAATTCAATCATCACTCGGGGAATGGCGAGCCTTACTCCGCTGATATTACAGCTTCTGCCCGGGCATTCGGCCTGGAGGCGTGGAAAGTAGAAAAAGATGAGGACCTTGAAAGCAGCCTTAAGGCAGCTTTGGAATGCGGCGGCCCCGCTCTGGTGGAGGTGATCGTATCGCGTGACGCAGCCGGCCCGTTCGCCACCGGCTGGTGGGACTTCCCGTCGCCCGCATACTACGAAAAAGAACAGGAAGGTTACGCAAAAATGCGAGCCCTGGAGCAACAGCTGTAAGACTTGCCGAGAGCGGGGCGCGGTAAGCGCCTCGCTTGCTTGAATTCTAGAATTAATTTTGAGTGCAGAAGCGCAGCTTCCGCAGACGAAGAGTTATTGCCATGATCAGACACATCAAATCCGCCAAAGCCGCAGCGAATAGTGCCTCGGGCAGCGGAGTAACGAAGGCCGTCGAAGATCTTCTTGCGAAAGTCAAGGATGGCGGCGATGCGGCCGTTCGCGAGCTCTCGATCAAGTTCGATAGGCTTGACCGAGAGTCATACCGCTTGACTAAAGCCGAGATCGAAAATGCGGTGAACTCGCTGACCAAATTAGAGCGCGAAGATCTCGACTTCGCACAGGACCAGATCCGGCACTTTGCTCAAGCACAGAAAGATGCTCTTAAGGATTTGGAGATCGAGACTATTCCCGGCGTCGTTCTGGGGCACCGTAACGTTCCGATTGCAAACGTTGGCTGCTATGTACCGGGAGGGAAATATCCGCTCTTGGCCTCGGCTCACATGACGGTTCTCACGGCGAAGGTAGCGGGATGCGACCGAGTGATTACCTGCGCGCCCCCTTTCAATGGGCAAATCTCCAATAAGATCGTTGCCGCCCAAGCCCTGGCAGGAGCTGACGAAATCTACTGCATAGGCGGTGTTCAGGCTATTGCGGCCATGGGCTATGGTACTGAAACGATCGAACCCGTTGATATGCTCGCAGGTCCGGGTAACGCATATGTTGCAGAAGCCAAGAGGCTTCTTTTTGGTCACGTCGGCATTGACCTCTTCGCAGGCCCAACCGAAACCCTTGTAATTGCGGATGATAGCGTGGATGGCGAGATTGTCGCCACCGACCTACTGGGCCAGGCCGAACACGGTATAAACTCTCCGGCTGTCCTTATCACAAACTCCGCTAAACTGTCCCAAGAGACCCTGGAAGAGATTGAACGTCTCCTCAATATCCTTCCCACCGCCGCGATTGCTCGGAAGGCATGGGAAGATTACGGCGAGATTATCCTCTGCGATACTTTGGATGAGATGGTTGCCGAGGCGGATCGCATCGCATCGGAGCACGTCCAGGTGATGACATCCGACCCGGATTACTTCCTCAACCATATGAAGAACTACGGCGCACTGTTTCTCGGAGCCCGTACGAACGTTGCATTCGGTGATAAAGTTATCGGAACCAATCACACCCTGCCTACCAACAAGGCGGCGCGATATACCGGTGGCCTGTGGGTAGGAAAGTTCATCAAGACATGCACTTACCAGCGTATCAACACGGATGAAGCATCCGCTCTCATTGGGGCATACGGCTCGCGTCTGTGCATGATGGAAGGCTTCGCAGGCCATGCCGAACAGGCGAATATTCGCGTGCGCCGCTACGGGGGTCGAAATGTCCCTTATGCGGAAGCAGCCACCCCCACTCAGGCTTAAAGGCCAAAGGCAGCGTGACAGACATCAAGGTAGCATCGGTGCAACACGAAGCGGACATTGTAATCATCGGATCTGGCATCGGCGGTAGTTCGCTTGCATACAGTTTGGCGGACACCGGCAGAAGGATCGTCATCCTAGAACGCGGCGATTACCTCAAAGATAGCCCGGAGGCCCGGGACGATGTTGCCATCTTCCAGCGCGGCTTCTACCGGCCCACCGAGGAATGGCTTGGCACCGATGGTGAAAGCTTTCTTGCCAACAATTATTACTATGTAGGCGGGAACTCAAAGTTTTTCGGTGCGGTCATGTACCGCTACCGGAAAGAAGACTTCTTAGCCCGGCCCCACCTGGACGGGTCCTCGCCAGGGTGGCCAATCACCTATGACGATCTTGAGCCATGGTATGAGAAGGCTGAAGAGGTCTTCAACGTACGCGGAGCACTCGGAGAGGACCCCACCGAACCGCCTCACAGGCGACCGTATGCTTATCCCGCCGTTCCCGACGAAGCCCCGATAGCATCTGTCCGTTCCAGATTGAAAAAGGCTGGCATTCATCCCGCAAGCCTGCCTCTCGCTATTGATATCGAGGCTTGGCTTGGCAGAGCACAAACTGGTTGGGATGCTTTTCCAAACACCGGCAAAGGCAAAGTGGATGCGGAAATAGGACCGCTTGCCCGGGCACTTGAACATCCGAATGTAAGCATCATCACCGGTGCGAACGTTCAGAGACTGGAGACTGATGAACACGGAAATCGCGTAACTTGCGTAGTTTTCGTAAAGGATGGCGTAGAGCAACGGATTTCTGCCGAGATCTGCGCCGTCGCTGCAGGTGCAGTGCAGACAGCGGCTTTGCTACTGCGCTCGGCAAATGCCGCTCATCCTGCCGGCCTTGCCAATAACTCCGATCAGCTTGGCCGGAACTTCATGAACCATAACACATCCGCGATGCTGGTACTCGATTACAGGCGGAACGCTTCCGTTTACCAAAAGACACTGGCATTCAACGATTTTTATAACGCGGACAACGAGTACGGCGCTCCTCTGGGCGGCGTGCAACTCTTGGGTCATATCACGGGAAACATTCTGAAAGCCAATTTCCCTATACCAGCGCCTGGCTGGCTCGTCGGTTTAATCGCTCGCCACGCATACGGCTGGTTTCTGACGAGTGAAGATTTACCAAGCCCCGAGAGCCGTGTGATGGTCAAAGACGGCAGGATTGTCGTCAATTGGGTCCGTTCAAACATGAGAGCCCACGAAGCTCTTATTAAGAAAACCAAGCAGGTGATGAGGAAAGCCGGTTTTCCTGTGATTTTTACACATACCTTCGGTCGGAAAACCACGTCGCACCAATGTGGTACTGCTCGGCTTGGCGACGACCCAGCAACCTCGGTTGTCGACCTCAATTGCCGGGCCCACGACATTCCAAATCTCTACATCACCGACGCGTCCGTACTGCCAACCTCCGCTGCGGTTAACCCTGCTCTTAGTATTGCGGCCCTGGCCATCAAGGCGGGCGCATCGATTAAAGGCAAGTGATGATGATGCAACTATTCGGTTCGGCACGCTATGGCATCAAGCCATACTCAGGTGAGGAGAAGCGCTGCGACTACATCGTCGTCGGAGGTGGATCCACTGGATGCGTTGTAGCATCGCGTTTGTCTGAGGACGCGGACGTTCAGGTCGCTCTATTAGAAGAGGGACCAACCGATTATAACCCTTATATCCACATTCCTGGCGCCTATTATAAGACAGCACAAGGTAGTCTGCTCAAACGCCTTGAATGGGAGGCCGGTTCTGAACTGGCTCGAAATGACACGCAAACAATGGTGCAGGCTCGCGTTCTTGGTGGCGGAAGCTCGGTTAACGCCATGATTTATATTCGAGGAGTTCCCTCGGATTACGATCAATGGGTTCAGCTTGGTGCAGAAGGATGGGGCTATGAGGATGTCCTTCCGTATTTCATGCGGGCTGAAGACAACAACCGTTTTTGCAACGATGTCCACGCTGTCGGAGGGCCGCTCGGTGTGTCAGACATTGACTACATTCATCCGTTGACCCGCAGCTGGCTACAGGCGTGTCAACAAGCTGGAATGCCTTTGAACCCGGACTTCAATTCGGGTGATCAGGCCGGTTGCGGCCTTTATCAAATAACCGCCAAGAACGGTAAGCGGAGCAGTGCGGCCGTCGCATATTTGAAGCCAGCCCGAGATCGCCAGAACCTTCGCGTTGTCACACGGACCTCGGTAACCCGCCTTATCATTGAAGACGGCAAGGCAGTTGGTGTCGAATATGTTCGCAATGGCAAAAAGTTCATCCTACGGGCAGAACGCGAGGTTATCGTGTCGGCAGGGGCAATCGGAACTCCGAAGCTTTTGATGCTTTCAGGGATTGGTAAAGCTGACGAGTTGAGGCGGCACGGCATCGCGATCCAGGCAGATTTGCCAGGTGTTGGTCAAAACCTCCAGGATCACGTCGAGATTTCTCTGGTCTACCAGCTGAATGGGCCGCATAGCTATGATAAGTACAAAAAGCTCCACTGGAAGGCCGCCGCAGGGCTAAACTACGCGCTGTTCAAAGGAGGCCCAGCATCATCAAATCTTATCGAGGGCGGCGCGTTCTGGTGGGGTAATCGAAATGAGCAGGTTCCCGACATTCAATATTTCATGGTGGTGGGGGCCGGGGTCGAGGAAGGCATAGACGCCGTTCCAGGTGGCAACGGCTGTACCGTGAATCTCGGCCAAATTCGGCCTTGGTCGAGAGGAGATGTGACCCTCCAGACCGGGGACCCAAGCGTGAACCCACGCGTGCGGCCGAACTACTTTTCTGATCCATATGACTTGAACGCCATCGCCGAGGGAACGATGATGGCCATGGACATAATGGGGAAGCCAGCAATCACGAAATACTTAGCCTCGCGCTACGTTCCGGCACCGTCCATCAGTTCTAAAGAGGATGTGCGCGCTTTCTGCCAAAGAAATGCCCATGCCGCGCTGCACCCGTCCGGAACGTGTCGGATGGGCGTCGATGAGCTTGCGGTTGTCGATCCCCAGCTCAGAGTCCGTGGGATCGACAACCTCCGCGTCGCCGACGCGTCGATTATGCCCACGCTGATTTCCGGAAATCCAAATGCTGTATGCATAATGATCGGCGAGAGAGCATCCGATTTCATACGCGTAAGTTGAGCTGGCGGGAGCGCAACGTCTTATTTGGGCATCGGATCAATCCGGTGCTTTTTTTGGTAGGCGCACGCCGCAGGGATCTGTAAGCGACATGATCGTCGGAGGGAAGCGTCGGCCATTCTCGAACGACGGGCCTTAAAATGCCTTCGAATTAATATTGAATCGATTGTTCGATTCCTATGCGTCGCATGCGACGAGCCAATGCAAAGGCACTGATGATGATCGTAACGAGTGCGAAGGTGATTACACCGAAGCTTATTGCAAGCCCGAAATGTTGAGCGATGAAACCAAGACAGGCCGGGCCTAACAGAAGGCCGCTGTAACCCATCGTCGTCACCATCGAAATTGCCTTACCAGCGGCTTTGCCCCCAACATGGCCTCCGGCCGCGAACACCGCTGGGACTAGATTAGAAACCCCTAAGCCAATCACAGCAAGACAAATGAGTGTAAGACTGACGCTGTGAACCGTTAGCATAACCACAAGCGCGACAGCTGACACGATCGCGCCAAGTCTCATTAGGCTAAGGTGGCCTATGCGGCGGGTTATTGTATCCCCACCGAAGCGGCCAATTGCCATTGCTCCGGCGAAGATTCCGAAACCATATGCGCCCACACTTTCAGATGCCGCCAAATTGTTGACGAGATATACGGCGGTCCAGTCCATCATGCCCCCTTCCGCGAGCATCGCCAAGAAAGCTATGGCCCCGAACATTGAGACTAACACGATCTGCGAACGGGTTAATCTGAAAGCGTTGGCGTTGTCATGCACAGGCTGAGAGACAGCTTGCGGCCGCTCTTTTTCCCGTCCAAACATCCTTGTCGCGAGAGCAGATAGTATTACAAACACGCCTGCGGCACTGAGACAGCCCTCCACGCCGATACCGTATGACGCAATCTGTCCAACCAGAAATGCCCCGATCAGGTTGCCGACACTGAAAAGTGCATGGAACGACGACATCAGATGTCGCTTACTCTCGCGTTCTAAGACGGAGGCGGTTGTGTTCATTGATACGTCTAGCGTCCCAAAGCCAGCGCCGGCAACCAAGACCAGAAACGCTACCAGCATTGGCTGTTGAGCGAACGGCACAACGGCAACGAAAGAGCCAAACACCAAGCAGCCGATAAGCGAGAGCAAGTCACTTCCCACGCGATCGATGAAACTGCCGATTGATACCATCAAAACAATGGCCCCAGCAGCGAAGCAAAGGAGGATCAGTCCAAGCTCTCCTTTATCGATACCAAGTTTACTCGAAAGCAAGGGTAGGCTCGCTGCCCAAGCCCCAATTCCTAAGCCTGCGGACAAAAAGAATAAGTAGCACCTCGTTCGCTTTGAGGCGACAAACTTCCCAATGCTGCTGCTGCGCTTAGTTTCTAACACGATTGCTCCCGGGCAGCTTCAGTTGACGAGGCCAGTCATCAGTGATTGAAGCCGCTCGGCGACCTTGAAGGTGTTATCCTGATGATCTCTGTTTGAGAATAATTCACAACTCCACCAGCCAACGAAACCGGTTGACTTCACGGCGTCTGTCCATTCTTGCAGGTTGAGGACGCCTTCACCCGTCGAAACATTTCGCAGCACGCCTTCGTCCGGCACGCCCCCATCGAATTTAAGCGAGTCGCAGATGTGGACACCATATATCAGGTCTTTGTCGATTTTTGCGATGCGCTCCGGGGTATCACCTGAGGCGTAGCAATGCCAGTAGTCCACGATCAGCTTTACATTGGAGCGTCCTGATTTCTCAATAACCTTCAATTGTTTGTCGATTGTATTGAGAGGCGTCCAAGCAAGCGCCTCAAAGTAGACTGTCAGGTTATGTTCGGCGGCGCGATCAGCTATGTCGCGCACGTTCTTGACAGTCAACTCGATCTGTTCGTCGTCTGGAAGGTCGATGAGGCCTCTATAAATGCCCGGCAGAGTTTTCAAGGATTTTACAGCGTCGACATTCAAAGGACCCGTTATCACCTGGATACCCTTCGAACCCACGGTCGTTGCCATTGTGATCAGCCTGCCTGCTTCGTCCAAGAGCTCCTGTTTGCGTGAGCCTTGGCGCTCCACATCGATTAGAAAGCCGACCCCGGGAATGTCGAGGTGACCAACCATTTCACGAATCTTGTTTTCGGAAAACCCAGCAGCGAGGCATGCCTCGATCTTGTTGGAGGAGGCTTCTACACCATCAAACCCTGTGCGGCGAGCGATCTCAAGATCCATCGCCAATGTACCGTATTTCGATACGAGCGAATGCAGGATGATCCTCTGTGCGTTACTCATTGCCGCTAGTTTCCTTTTCCAATTTTGATGCTCGTTATCTAGTGTGGCTTAAAGTTTTGAAGTTCCTAGACGGGAATGTCATGTAAATGATGGAAACTTCAAACCCACCAAACTAGGCCTGCGCGATTTCAACGAGAACGCCCCTATTCACAGACTTAACAATTGCTTCGACGGCCTGAAGGTTGGCGATGCCGTCTTCGCCGGTTGAAAGCCAGTTTGGCTTTCCCTGCACACCTGAAACAAAGTCCTGGATCGCAGCGATGTGAACATCGCGCTCGCGAATTGGTATAAGTTCGTTCCGACCAGTTACACGGCGCGTCAACGTACCGGCCCCACGGCCACTGAGTGTGCCGGTTGCTGTCAAGGAACCTTTGCTACCGGCCACTAGCACGGTGCTCTCAATCTCCGAAATCGAGAAACTCTCATGTATCTGAGCGATCGACCCGTCATTCATCTGCAATGCGAATGCTAAATGCAGAGGAAGGTGTTCGCTCTTCTTCACAATAGCCACTGCATTGGTGGCTTCTGCGCCAGAGAGAAAGCGGGAGAGATCGATACTTTCTAATGCGGCATCGAAGAAAATATCGCCTTCGGCGTGTGTTATATAGTCATGCCGATTGGGCGGCGGAATAAAAGGACCACCTCTTATGATCGAGATGGTCTGCAACTGTCCAATTTCGCCTTCACGAATGAGCCGCTTCAGCGTTTGAAGGACGTTCGAGGCCCGTGCAACATGGTGGACAGCCAACGTGACCCCCATGTCATTGCAAAGCTTTACAAGTTGTTCGGCCTGTTCTCGGTCATCGCATATAGGTCCGTCGCAGAGAATATGTTTGCCTGCCTTTGCGGCAGATTTAATGTAATGGGGACGCCTCTCGCGGGTAGCGCTGACATAAACGAAGCGAATATCTGGATCTGCCCACACGCCGGTGAGATCATTACTCGCGTGAAGGACACCAAGATCCTCAGCGAAAGACTGGGCGTATTGAAGGTTGCGACTCACCACCCAACGAGGCTCGTGATCGATATGCCTGATGGCGGAAACCATGTGCTCGGTGGCGATGGTTTCGGTACCCATTATGGCCCAACCGACTTGGCGTTTACCTGTCAACGGCGAATTCCTTCATTTTTGGGCAGGATATAAACTGAAGATACTCTCATCAACTTCGCAGAGCCTTGAAGGCTGCAGCAGGATGGCGTAAAGGTAGCGCCATAGTGCTTCAAGTAGCAGATTGGCTTGTCAATGAATTATCTCACTGAGGATACTGCGTCGTTCGCCGCGAACTTGAGAACACTTTGTGACCAGCAAGGGTCCGTGGCGGCGGTGTGCCGGAAGATCAAAGTGAATCGGCAGCAATTCAACAAGTATCTATCCGGTGTGCATGTGCCGTCCGCCGCAAATATGCGTATCATTGCCAATTTCTTCGGGCTGAGTGTTCCGATCCTTTTCTCGGAGCCGGAAGAGTTCAAGACCCTCGTGGACGGAAACTTTTTCCACGCAATGTCGGCAGCCAGACAACTGCCAGAGTTCTCACGATTTGTATCCAACATGCTTGTCGAGAATTCTGCGCCGGACAGCGATCTCGTTGGTGTCTATGATCGGTATCAGTTTTCTTCGATCTATAAGGGCTTCGTTCTCAAGTCCGCTTTTTGCATTTATCGGTCTAATCAGTTCCTCCAGCACTATTATGTTGAGCGATTTCCGAGTTTTGATGATCCCAAAAAGATGGAATATGTCTTCAAATATCACGGCTTTTGCTTTCCGATTGCCGACAGACTTTTCACGGCGGATTTTGAAGGTATTCAAGCGAATGAATTAACATTCGGCGTTTACGCTCAGGTAAAACGCAACTCCAAGAAGTTTATGTTTGGCATCTCAAGTGGTATCGCTGCAACCGTATTTCGTCAGCCTTACTCGACCAAAGTCGCTCTTCACTATCGTGGCCCCGGATTGCTGACAAGGGAGCAACTCAAAGGGATCACAGTGATGGATAAGAACGACCCCGCGATACCTCGCGAGGCCCTGCAATATCTGGGTGATGGCTCAGATATGATCCAGATGTCCTAATGGAATTTACGCCGCACTACGGGTGGAGTTCGATGGCGAGCCAGACTGAATCAGTATCCGCATAGTAGCGGTGCCAAGGATAGCTCCACTGGTTCGGCCCGCTCACGCGGCAGAATGGGTCGTGTGAGTAACCGATCGGCATCAAAACGTCTTCGTACAAGGTCGTTTCATCGCGCTCTGCGAACTTCTGCATGCGACCTGAACCATGGATCTGCGTGTGCACTTCAAGGAATGGATGCTCATTGTGGATGAAGCAGTCCGTATCGCCGGGCGACCACCACAGATTGAGCTTGAGCGTGAAGTCCTGCTCCGCTGTGGAAATGGTCGTTTCGTTGGTGAATACGCGCGGATCGACCCGGACCTTACCGATTTCGTCCTGAGCTGAAATGAAGAGGGGCGTATCTCTTGGGAAGCTTCGTATACGGTTGCCAAGCCAGTCCCAACCACGAAACTGAGCGCCACCCAAGTTGGTCGGTTTAACAACCTTAATGAGGGCAGCCCGCTCGGCTGACTTTATGCGGCCTCCTTTGAGCCAAGTCGACTTCCATGCTGGTACAATCCCGGGATGATCTATGCCGGTCACCATGGGGGAAGGACCCAGATTGATCACAACCGCATCATCCACGTCGAAGTCCACGACCTCTTCGACAAGCTTTGCGGTTATGAAATTATCGGCGAAGGCGAGGTCTCTGATTGAATTTGGCACTAGTAGTTGATCCCGATTTTCGATTTTTTGTTTAGGATATCAAGCCACCGGATGAACCGATGATAAATTTCGCGAGTTCACCATTTATGACGCAATTCTTCGCGATTGCAGCATAATATCGCGTCAGAGAACGGCATATAGGGAATTTAAGACACCTTGGTCGCCCACTTTTGGTCAGCGAACCTTGTCTATTTCGCGCACGAACTGCTTTGTGACTTTGTCATTGGCCTGATCTACTTTACCCTGTCGCAACACAAAGCGCTAAGTGCAACGGAATACGAAACCAGTTGGCCAGTCGATTTTAGGAGCTCCGCCCATGCTTTTTGGCGAACCCGGCTGTGCGTCTGGACATACCGGCGGCGGCGACTGTATCTCAATCCGTGCCCTGCGTCTGCCATGACCGAACTGCTTAACAAGATCATCACCCGGACAGACCCCGCAGCGCGCAATGGATACCCAGCCCGGCTGGGTCAATCCCGACACTTACGCTTGGAAGAACAGGGGCTTTCAGCCAACATGATCAACGATGCGCAAGAGCGTTTTATCGAAGCGATATAGAGCAGCGTTTAATGCGCGCTGGAAATACCGTAGCCGTCGGAAGAGATAAAAGCACTTCCCGCATCAACCGTAAAAATACCGATTGCCATGAAGGCGATGGCCGAAATCATCAGGACGGTAAGAAGGGCAGCATGCTTGGCGGTCATATTCAAAAAACTCTTTTTGACGGGTGCCTGATGAATGGCGTCACTGCGATTCATCGACCGCAGACGGCGTTCAGTTACACGCCCTGAAAGTTACCGGCAACTGAACGGGCGACCCAAAACATGCGTTTTTTGAAAAAAAGTCCCCATTGCAGCAGCTCTGTGGCAAAGCGGCAACGCATATGAGTCTGGCAGGCTTTTCCTTCATTTTTTCTTAATATATTCAACAACCGAAACGCTCACCGTGCGTCCCGCCACGAGATGCACATCGGCAGGGATTTCCGCCAGCTTCACCCGTACCGGCACGCGCTGCGCCAGCCGCACCCAGTTGAAGGTGGGCGAAACATTGGCAAGCAGATTGGACGTATCGGCGCGCTCACGGTCTTCGATACCACCTGCTATACCCTCCACTTCACCCTTCATCTGCAAAGCGCTGCCCATCACATCCACGACGACCGGATCGCCGATGTGAATGCGCTCCAGTTTGTTTTCCTCGAAATATCCAGCGACATAAAATGAATCGGTATCAACCAGCGCAGTAACCGCGGCACCTGCCGTGACATAGTCGCCTGGTTGCAGCGAAAAATTGGTGATCACGCCGTTGACCGGTGCCGTCACTGATGCGCGTTCCATGTTGAGCGCCGCCAGATCACGGTCGAGTTTGGCCTGACGCCACTCAGCTTCCGCCTGCTGCGCTGTGGTTTCCACCTGTTCGAGCTTTTGTCTCGTCACGGTGGCATCATTGAGCCGGCGGTAGCGCTTCAGATCACGGTTAGCCATATCAAGCGCCGCTTGGCTGCTATCGATTTTCGCTTCCGCTGTTTGCAGCGCAAGCTGATAGCGCGCGGGGTCGATGCGAAAGATAACATCGCCTTTTTTCACTGCCTGATTGTCATGGACGAGCACCGCGCTCACGAGGCCGGAGACGTCAGGCGCGATGCGCACGACATCAGCGCGGATCTTGCCGTCGCGGGTCCACGGCGCGTTCATGTAATAATCCCATAAATGCCAGCCGAGCAAACCCGCCATCGTGACCATGACCAAGGTCAGGAAAACCCGGCCCGAATGTGCGAAGAGTTTTTTCATTAATAAATTCCATAGAGAAAAGTCGCGGCAGCGCCGAAAATGCAGAAATACATGGCGGTATCGAACAAGGGGCGATGCCACACCAGACGATAGAAGCGCGCGCGCCCCAAAAGCCGCTGCATCATCACATTGGCGAAATAGGCGCAAAGCGCTAGCAGAGCCAACGTCGGGACGTAGATGCCGTAAATGTCGAGTTCAGGTCTCATGAGGGGCAGACTTTCAAGCGGCTTGCGGTTGTTGCAATGACTTTGGGCTGGCGCTGAGGCTCTGGCTGCGACATGTCAAACGGCGGCGCTTGGGGAAACAGGTTGAAGCGTAACGCCACCAGCGCAAGGCGCGGACGCCGTGAAGCGGCAGGCGACCCGTTCTCGATGATGGTTTCAATCGCCCGGTCGATTGCACTGAGTAATTTTCCGTCAATCTTTCCCTTTGCAGCCCTGTGTTTGACGTGTCCCGAGCGGGCACGATAATGTGCGCCGACCCCGTCCAGTACAGCATCTACAGCGTCACGCGGCACGATCGCAAGCCGGTTGCGGTATTGTTGCAGGTCGATGATATTCATGCCGTTGCGCAGATCACGCAGCAGATCGACCTCGGCCAGTTCCGCAGCAGGAATGGCCGCCAAACGCGGTGTCATCATGCCGATGCGATCGATCATGCGCAAAAGCAGATGGTTCATACGTTGGCGACGGTGGCGTCCAGAACCGCGCTTGGTGGCGAGCACGATATCGCGCCAGCCAGCGTGGATCAGTCGGCGTGCACTCCATTGCGCACCCACCGAACGCACGATGGATGTCACAACAGCCGCCATGACGATACCGATGACCGTGGCAAGGTTCATATTCGCAAAGTTGACCAGATCGGCGGTCGCATGGCTTTGCAACATCAGCATATTGGGCAGATTGATGCACAACACCATACCAAGCAGGAATTGCGACGGTATGGTCAGAAACACACCGGCGGGCACCAGAAAAAGGCCCAGCACCAGCGCCAGCGGCACAAAACCATCGACCATAGGCAGCAGCGCGAATTCGAAGATAAAGGCGGCAGCGATGACAGTCAGCATGAGCCAGCCAAATTTGCGCATCACGGGCACAGGATCGTCCATGGTCGCGAAGATGCAACAGAAGATGCCGGCCATCATGGCGGCAGCACTTCCCTGTGCCCAGCCCGTGGCAATCCAGAAAGCGGTCGCAATACAGGTCGCCAGAAACGCCGAAAGACCGGACAGAAAGGCCATACCGTAATCGCGGTGCGCGGGTCGCCCGGCTATATGCGCATCGTAACGACGCCAGCGTAATGCATGGCTGCGTTGCGCACCCGAGGCGATATCCTGACGCAGCGTTATACAATCGCTCCATATCTGCACCAGATCGCGAATGCGTGCAGTTAGGTTGAAGGGCAGGAGCTGCGACCATGTCTGCGCCTGGCTACCGTGCGCCTCGATTTCATCGATGAGGCGCAAGAGTCCGGCACGCTGTGTTTCCGAGAGGTTTTCGCCACTTTCCAACCAGTTGCAAGTCGCGTCCAGAAGCTTCTGTACCGATGGATGCGATGTCTTGCCATCTTCTTCTTGCATGACGACCAGCACGTCGTGCAGGCTCGATACAATTGGCAGCAACGCCACCATGCGTTGCTGCAGGGCATAAAGAAGCGCTCCAACATCGCGGAAGGATGACGTGTCATAGGCGACATGGGTGGTGAGGTTGCGCAGTTCCAACGTCTCTGCTGCAAGGCGGTGGCGATCCTCTATGCATACATCGCTCGCCCCTTTGCCGCGTAGGGTCGCAACGGCAAGTCGCGCGCCATCGTGCAGCCATTTGTCAATACGATCGACCAGAACGGGGCCACTATGGCGCGGAAATACGATGCGATTGATCACCGCCGCACAGATAATGCCGACAGCGATTTCCTCGACGCGACCCAGTGCATAATCGAAAGTGGTGTGAGGTGCTGAAACGACTGCGAAACTGGCAAGAGAAACGGTATAGCCCGCCAGCATGAACAGATAGCTGCGCGGTGTGCCGTCGAGAAGGCTGATAGCCAGACACACACCCATCCAAAGGCCAATGGCAAGGGTGAGAATTTCCGGCGAATTGACGAGATGCGGCACGAACAGGATTGTCACCGCGCCGCCAATCGCCGTCCCGATCAACCGGTAAAACCCTTTGGATGTCGTGGCACCGGAAAGGGGATGGGCGACAATATAGACTGCCGCAACCGACCAGTAGGGATTGGGCAGATCGCCGATCAAGGCAATCCACAATGCCAGCATGGCTGCGGCAAAGGTTTTCAGAGAGAAAACCACATCCCAGAACTTTGGCATTGTTTCAGCGATATTTGATATCATTTAAACCGGCCGGAAAGAGCAATGTTCAACCGTGAAATTTTTCGTTCAGTTTTTGCAGGATCTTCATGGCGACATCGACCTCGACAGGATCAAAATCGCCCAGAAACTGCGCGCGGAGCCTGGCGGAAGATTTTTCCACCTCAACCGCGGCTGCCTGGCCTGCTTGCGTCAGTGCGATGAGCTTGACGCGACGGTCGGCCTCATCGGGAACGCGACGGATAAATCCGTCTGCCTCCAGATCATCCACGACGCGAACAATAGTTGCGCCCTCGATACCCACCCTTTCGGCAAGTACGCCCTGTGGAATGCGGTCACCATGGCGCAGCAATGTGATCAGCGGAATGGCTTTTGCATCCGAAAGACCATGCTCTGCCATCGCCGCATCGAAGGCTTTGCGCCACCCTCGGGCGGCACGCGCAAGAAGTGGAGCGAATTCGGCCCATGCTGGCTTCATCATGTTCAGCTCCAAATAATTAGATAGGATCATATCTATATGGATACAATCTATCTATCGTCAACCGGGAAATTTTGCCATCACCTGTTTGTGTAAATGCTAAGGCACCGCCCTGACACACAAAGCGCTTGACCGCAGGCCCTGCCCTCTGCCATCGATGCGCAATGCGCGCGAATTACAAAATGCAGAGACTTTTCGTTGAAGACGAGCTTCGGGCTGGAATATCGCTCGAGGTTCCTGCACAGGGCGCGCATTATCTGACCCATGTTCTGCGCATGAAGGGGGGAGCCGAAATCCTCGTCTTCAACGGAAGCGATGGCGAATGGAAAGCGCGCCTCAAACCCGAAGGCAAAAAACGGGTTTTTCTTGAACCGCTCGAGCAAACACGCCCGCAACCGCAAGCGTGTGACCTCATCTACTGTTTTGCTCCGCTCAAACAGGGGCGTCTCGACTACATGGTGCAAAAAGCCACTGAAATGGGGGCGGGCGTTTTACAACCTGTCATCACGCAGCATACGCAGGTCGCGAAACTGGGCGGCGACAAGATCAGGGCCAATGCCATCGAGGCCGCGGAACAATGCGGGGTTCTCTCGATCCCGGAGTGCCGCGAAGTCGTGCGCTTTGATCGCTTCATTGAACAATGGGACCTCTCGCGCAATCTCATCTTCTGCGACGAAGGCCATGAATCAGACGACCCGCTGATCATTCTGCAATCAATCAAGCCGGGGCCTCTGGCGCTGCTGATCGGGCCTGAGGGCGGGTTTTCGGAAAGCGAGCGACAAACCTTGCGCAACCTGCCCTTTGTGACCGCGATCCCGCTCGGCCCCCGCATTCTGCGCGCCGATACCGCCGCCGTTGCCGCCATGACACTTGTGCAGGCCATTCTTGGCGACTGGAGAAATGTGCCATGATGTGTCTTCAATCTCACTTTCAAAGAAATTGACTTGCTTGATTTGACGAACTTGTCCAATCACTCTGGCAAATAAAAACTGCTCTAGGGATAGACTGCATGGCGCGCGATACCACTGACGAAACGGCACTCACAGGCACCGAGGAACTCGCAGCCTATCTGGCTGGCGGCTGCAAACCGCAAGACGACTGGCGCATTGGCACGGAACATGAAAAATTCCCGTTCTATTCAGCCAACAACAGCCAGGTTCCCTATGAAGGAACACGCGGCATAAAGGCGATCCTCGAAGGCATGCAGGCCAGGCTCGGCTGGGAGCCAATCATCGATGAAGGCAACATCATCGGGCTGGTGGAACCGACCGGACAAGGCGCAATTTCACTTGAACCCGGCGGGCAATTCGAACTTTCGGGCGCTCCCTTGTCGACCATCCACCAGACCTGCCGCGAAATGAACGCGCATCTAGCACAAGTGCGCGAGATCGCCGAACCGCTCGGCATCCGATTTCTCGGACTTGGCGGCAGTCCAAAATGGACGTTGGGGGAAACGCCGGTCATGCCAAAATCACGCTACAAGATCATGACCGACTACATGCCCAAGGTCGGGCATGAGGGTCTGGATATGATGTACCGCACGTCGACCATACAAGTTAATCTCGATTTCAGTTCCGAACGCGACATGCGCCGCAAGATGCAGGTTTCCATGAAGCTGCAATCGGTGGCAACCGCACTTTTCGCAAGCTCCCCTTTCACAGAAGGCAAGCCGAACGGTCTTTTGTCATGGCGCTCGAATATATGGCGCGACACCGATAACCAGCGTTCAGGCGTTTTGCCTTTTGTGTTCGCGGAAAATTTTGGCTTTGCCGACTATGTCGAATGGGCGCTTGATGTTCCGATGTATTTCATCCTGCGCGATGGCCGCTATCACGACTGCACCCATGTCACCTTCCGCCAGTTCATGAATGGTGCACTGAAGGGCGAAGTCAACGATCCGGTGCCCAATATGGGTGATTGGACCAATCATTTGTCCACACTTTTTCCCGAAGTGCGGCTGAAGCGGTTTCTGGAAATGCGCGGAGCTGATGGCGGACCGTGGCGGCGCATCTGCGCCCTACCCGCTTACTGGGTCGGACTGCTCTATGATGAAGAGGCGCTCGATGCAGCTGAGCATCTCACCAGGGACTGGACCTATGAAGAGGTCTTGGCCCTGCGCAATGAAGTCCCGGCCAAGGCGCTTGCAGCGTTCTTCCGCGGCAAGCCTCTGGAACACATCGCCCGGGAGACGCTGCACATTTCCCGGCTCGGCCTCAAAAACCGCAACAAGCTCAGTGGCGATGGGTTTGACGAAACCCATTTCCTCGCTCCGCTCGAGGAAATCGTTGCAGCTGGCATAACCGATGCCGAACGCATGCTCAAAGCCTATAACAGCATCTGGGCCGGCTCAGTCGAACCTATCTTCCTTGAATATGCCTATTGAAGTTGTACGAAACAAGAAAGGCGCTTTAATGCGCCTTTCTCATTCAAATAGCGAGCCTTGCCCCGGACCCTTTTCGCCTTTTCCGGGATGAGCCACTTTTTTATGCGAAGCACTTTTAACACCCTCGCTTGCCACCACACTGACATCACCATCGCGGAAACGCAGCGAGAGCGCGTCACCCAAAGCAACTCCTGCTGCCTGCTTGACCGGATTTCCTGTCGCATCGAAGACGATGGCAAAACCGCGCTCCAGCACGCTTTCATGTGACATCGTGCGCATGAGCCGCTCCAGTTCGACCCCACGCTGTCGGGCGCGTTCGATCAGGAGCCGTACCGCCTGATCACGTCTACGGTCAAGATCGACAATCGATCTGGCGCCCAACTTACGGCGCGCCAATAATGGCTCAGGCGTTAGCCGAAGCGCACGATGGACAAGCGCTGCACGGCGCTCCTTCAAATATGCTGCAAGCGCACGCGGAAGACGCTCACCCAGCACCGTGGTGCTACGTTCAAACTCGGCAAAGCGCCGTTGCAAAAGTCGCGGCGACAATTGCCGTGCATGTCCTTCAAAATGCACCCGCTTTTTCTGCGTATTGACCAACAGTCCACGCGAAAGCCGCGATGCCGCCTCATCGAAACGGCGGCGCGGCAACGCCAGTAGTTGATCGACGGAGGGCAGCGCACGGCTTGCCGATCGGTACGACTGCCGCTTGAGATCAATAAATCGCGACATGGCACCCGAAAGCCTTGCCGACTGCCCTGCGAGCGTCGCCACAAGATCGCCCTTGACCGGAACCGCCATTTCGGCCGCTCCCGTAGGCGTGGGTGCACGAATATCGGCGGCAAGATCGATCAGTGTCCAGTCCGTTTCATGACCGACCGCCGAAATCACCGGAATATGAGAAGCCGCGACGGACCGAACCACGATCTCGTCATTAAAACCCCACAGGTCCTCAAGACTACCGCCGCCGCGTGCTACGATCAGCACATCCGGCTTGGGGATCGGACCATCATCGGCAAGGGCATTGAAACCATCGACTGCATTAGCCACTTCCGCGCCGCTGGTTTCTCCCTGCACGCGCACCGGCCAGACAACGACATGCAGCGGATAGCGATCGGCAATACGATGGATGATATCGCGGATCACAGCGCCCGTCGGCGATGTCACCACGCCGATCACCTTGGGCATGAAAGGTATAAGCTGTTTTGCAGCCGGATCGAACAGACCTTCCGCTGCAAGGCGACGCTTTCGCTCTTCCAGAAGCGCCATCAGCGCACCCGCACCGGCCGGTTCCATCTGCTCAATGACGATCTGATATTTGGACGACCCGGGATAGGTGGTGAGCTTGCCGGTGGCAATCACCTCCATGCCCTCCTCGGGACGAAAGCGCAACCGGCTCATCGTGCCGCGCCAGATCACCGCCTCAAGTCGTGCACGGTCATCTTTGAGTGCAAAATAGGCGTGACCGGAAGAATGCGGGCCCCGATAGCCTGAAATCTCGCCACGCACCCGCACATGACCAAACGTATCCTCAACCGTACGCTTCAGGGCGCCGGAAATCTCAGAAACGCTATATTCGGCGACATTGGAATCGCCGGTAAGTCTCGAATCGGAACCCATGCTCATCCCATCATAGGTCATCAGCCGTGATGGCTGGTCAAGAAGACGATCAAAAAAATAAGGCTTTTCATTACCATCCGGGCAGCAATTCGTTGGTGCGGACCCGCCTTGTACGGACAGAGGAAAACGAAGACATTTCCCCTGAAGACACAGTACCCGTCAAGCCTGCCTGCTGCGGCGTGGACATATTATCGAGGCTTTCAACGATATGCTGCGCCAATGCGTCCACAATCGCATTCTGCTTGGCATGTCCGCGCATGATGCCGATACCGAATTGCGGCAGCGTACCAAAGCCTTCCGATTGACCCAAAATCCGCATACCGGGCCGCAGGGCGCATTCGGGCAGAACTGAAACGGCAAGTCCTGAAAGAACAGCCGCTGCCAAGACGGTCGCCGACCAGCTCGTGATGATGATGCGATAGTCGCGCTTCGCACCTTCCAGCACATCGATTGCAGCATGGCGCCAGATACAGGTGGGACGCCCTACGGCCAAAGGCAGCATCGCTTCCTCATGTACACCATGATTGGTTGAACTGACCCATAACAGCGGTTCGGTGCGCACCACCTCGGAACGGCGTTTCTCGTCACACTGGGTGACCAGCGCGATATCGAGTGTGCCTCGGCGGATCATCTCGTCCAGATTGACTGTCGGCTCACAAACAACAGACAATTCCACGCGCGGATTGGATCGCGCAAAACGCGCCATGATTTCAGGCAGAAAACGATCCGCATAATCATCGGGCGTACCGATACGCACGTGCCCTTCGAGCTGCGTATCATCAAATGCGGCGATGGTTTCGCCGTTCAGCTGCAGCATCCGCCGCGCATAGAGCAGCAACCGCTCACCATCCTCTGTCAAGCGATTCAGCCGCCCGTCGCGTTCGAACAGCGGCTTGCCAATGCGTTCTTCGAGCCTACGCATCTGCATGGAAACCGCCGATTGTGTCTTGAAGACCATATCTGCGGCCCGGGTAAAACTGCCCCTGTCCGCTATCGCAATAAGGGTCTGTAGCTGGTCAAGATCAAGAGGCGCGCTCATGGACGATATCCATCATTATTATTGAACGGTTATATTAAAAACATTCGTTGGAATAATCAATCGGTCTGCCGGATAAGGATTGCGACAATAATGCTTTATCCCGCTTATGAAAGGGCAGCGGTATGACAGTGATCGATGAGACATTGACCATTCCATCGCCAACAACCTTTTCCAAGCCATCGGTGGTGTCGCGGTTGGGAAGAGAGGCTTTTGATGTGGCTATAAATTGCTGGTACCGCTTTCTCAACCGCCGCCATATTGAGCGTCTTGATGCGCTTGATGATTATCTGCTGAGTGATCTGGGATTGCATCGCGGCCATCTTCTTACGGCACGCCATCATCGCGGCGCGGAAAACCAGACACAGCTTTTGCGCAAGCTTGCCGGTGCGCAAAGGCGGACGCAAGCATCCGGCTCATCTGCTGACGTTTTATGCCTCTAGGACGAGCCATTTCAGACATCTGATCCGGCCATCAAAGCAACACCTGGCAGCCGCCACCTTCATGCCGAGCCCCCTCTCGGTCAGCCTGCCCCTTGCCCGGCCCGCGTCTGCGCTGGCCGGGCTTTTTTTAGGTCATTGCTGGCTCGTCTTGCAATCCTTGATCATGGAATGGCAGATGATCAAGATCGCCATAATTTTTTCTTGCCAAGGGGGGTTGCGTTCAGGGTTCGAGTTCGCTAGATGGATGCCGACGCGAGCAACTTTAAACAGTTGCCGTCTTGCAAATCCTTCTTATATGAACCATTTGCAACCTCTGCTGGGGAATAGTTTAAGGGTAGAACAGCGGACTCTGACTCCGCTAGTCTTGGTTCGAATCCAGGTTCCCCAGCCATCTTCTTTTCTGTTTATTTTCAATATTTTAGCTGATCGATTCTTCACACCCACGGATCAGTTTTCTGCATTACTTTTCTGACTGAGGCTATTCAAGCCCGGTGGCCATGCATCTCTCCAGGGTTGTTGCGCGAGGAACGGGGCATATCACAGTTTGATTCCACTTCCTTCAATAGACTATTATTGCTCACATATTGACGATTTCAAACGTAAAGCCGTTTCCATTTCGCTTGCGAGTTGCGCACCTCATCACCGAAGCACGTAACCGCGTTGGGCAAAAAGTCAGGATGCGTCTCAGAACTTGAGCACAGGATCGAGAAGATCGCACAGACACCGAGGCCGGACGGGACGAGATTTACACCACGCTACACGGTGACCTGACCACGTTCTTCGAATAGGCGGAGCGGTAAGCTATTTGGAAAGGATTTGATCATTGCTGTAGACGAGTTGGGAAAGTTATTAGAAGGATGAACTTGGAATTAAGCGTGCAGTGATGGCGATTTTCGGATTTGCGTCAGAACTCAGCTCAATCGCCAAGGCTCCAGCTCCCCCTTACGCAGCGAACAGTGGCCCTGCGATACTGGCTAAGGATGTTCCTCAATTAATCGGCTTTCTGATGTCCGCCGAAACGTGTTATGAATTAGTACTCCTTATTTTACCAAGCGCATCAAGCTACGAGGGGTAATCTTTCGCGTTTTTTGCGATAAAGATTTTCGTCTGTAACAGCCATCAGCTCTTCAAAGGTCTGCTTCGGGCGACAAATTGTATAGCCAGCGGACATTGTAAGCTTGTGAGGCACATCCTTCCTTTTTGAGGAAAAGATAGTGCCAGCGACTATGTTGAGCCGCTGCACAAGCGGATCTAGGTTCTTTGACGCACCTTTGGGAACAAAGGCACAAAACTCGTCTCCACCAATTCGCGCAATAAGACTGTCTTCGGGTAATTCATTTTGTAAAGCACTGGCGACCGAAATCACCGCGTCGTCACCAGTAAGGTGACCATATCGGTCATTAATTTTCTTGAGATAGTCAATATCCGCGATGAGAAACCATCCCCTCACGTTGATCAGCATCGCTCCATTAAATTGCTCGATGAAACTGCGTCGGTTTAGGACACCTGTCAAAGGATCAACGCTCGCTGTCCTTGCAAGTTCATTGGCATGGCGCACTAATTTTCTATAAGCGGTGTCAAGTTTCTCCATTCGAGTAAACCAGACCAATGCGAGTGGAATAGCGATAACAAATGGCAAAATAATGCGGACAATAATTGTAACTGTATCAGCTTGCGCACCGATCAGATAACGTATTCCTGTTGAAACAGAGATAGAAATAGCAGCCGCTATAAGAGTTACGGTGATCGTTCTTTTTAAGACGTTTTTTGATGGCAATTTCATAATTGCGACCTTACGAGACATGAAATTCTTTTATAGCGAACGCTGTAACTTGCTTTATTATCCCCTTCTAATATTTCGCACAAATGTCTATTTGTCGCTATTTTCCAAATAATTAGAAAAAGCCCCTACTTTAAGCTGGGTCGCCAAGGTTGCTGATCTGGCCTCCTGTGCCCCGGTTAACAACGGGAAGTTTAAATGAGCAACTTCAAAGACTCAAAGATAAGCTTTCATGATCGAGCGAGAGGTCGTCATGTTATCGTGGAGCCCAACCATATGTGGTTACCGAGCGCCAAGGTGACATTTATCGAGCCTGCCCAGCCGGATGATACAAAGCTGCGGAACGCACATGTGTGCTTGTTATAGGGAAACAGCTATTTCAACCTACCGCAGCGCCGCTCTAATTCAGCAACGCCAGCAGAAAGCGAAAAAATTACAGATTGTTGTTGGTCGAACCGAACGACTGCCGAGATTAAGGGGGTATTCAGTTCATCAAAATTGATGGGTACTGTCGCACCCGGCTTTTATTTCCATTTGCTTATCCTTTACTTCCGTACCTCCACAAGCTGGAAGGACGCAGAAGGGTACAGCCCTTCACCTATCTGAAAACTGTTCGGTACAAGGTGCATGTTCGTGACAGGTTTTTTGAAACGAACGTCGAAGCCAAAAAATATAGGAGACGGCAGAAACGGTTCGACCTTAATCTGCTCGCTATTCTCGATAGCTTCGAGCGCCCGCGCGCAGTCCTCCGAAAGAGACACCGCGCAGTTTAAACCCGGAAAGGTCGACTATATCGCAGACCATCGGGGAAGCAGTTCGGCCAATACCGTGTATATCCTCAGGCTGGCACCTGCAGCAGATCATCAACAGCGATTTGGTACGCAAGGACTGCCCCTGCATTGAAGTTACGGCTTGATCTCAACCAGCAAGCTCGTCGATAAGTGGCCCTTAAGAGAGGCTTTGATGGTCGAGACCAGCGGGTCATTCTTCGCTTTGTCTGCGTGTGTTGCTTTCTTAGCTTTTGCCGAAATGATCTCGTGCTGGGCCTTTAAAATACAGATCATAACGGGCCAGCCCATGATGCGGCTGCACAGTAAAGCTCCCAGCCCATGAGATACGCAGCCTTTGCCGAGCTGGAAAGTCATGTTTAGGATGCGCTCCGATTTTAACCCATTTTCTCCGAAGCGTAAGACCCTGGGCTGGCGGGGAACACGACAGTCTTGTTTCCATTTACGAAAACGCGCTGGTGAATATGGGCATGGATGGCTCTTGCGAGAACTTGTGCTTCAACGTCGCGCCCGAGGCTCACATAATCATCGGGCGATTGCGCGTGGGTGATCCGGACCGTATCCTGTTCGATAATTGGCCCTTCGTCGAGGTCCGCCGTCACATAGTGCGCTGTGGCACCGATAAGCTTCACGCCGCGCTCGAATGCCTGTTTGTAAGGGTTGGCCCCTTTGAAAGAGGGCAGGAAGGAATGGTGGATGTTGATAACGCGTCCTGCCATTTTCTTGCACAACTGGTCCGACAGAATCTGCATGTAGCGGGCCAGAACAACGAGCTCAGCACCTGATTCCTCTGCGACCGTCAGTAGCCGGGCCTCGGCTTCCGGCTTATTCTCTTTGGTTACCTTGATGTGGTGAAAAGGGATGTCATGGTTCACGATCAGTTTTTGGTAGGTCATGTGGTTTGACACTACGCCGACGATATCGATCGGCAACGCGCCAATTTTCCAGCGATAAAGCAAATCGTTCAGACAATGACCGAAGTTGGAGACCATGAGCAGTACTTTCGTGCGGTGGGCCGCATCGTGGAACGCAAATTCCATTCCCAAGCCCTCAGCCACCGTTTCGAAGCTTTCCTGCAAATTCGTCAGATCGGCACCGGTCTCTGAACGGAAAGTGACGCGCATGAAGAACTTTTCAGTCTGCGGATCATCAAATTGCGCGGAATCGGTAATATTGCAACCTCTCTCGGAGAGAAAGCCCGCGATGGCAGCGACGATGCCGCGGCGGGACTGACACTGAACCGTAAGGACGAAATTATTCACGGGTGTACTCCAATGGAAAGTTGACAGTTCGATAACCAGTTAGGCTGCATTCGAGAGATGATCGGCCAGTAGACCGATCAGCGATTTTGCCCATGTCGTGGGAATGAAGATTGTAAACCGGTCGCTTCCGTGCCGGTCAATCAGGACACCGACGTGGTGAAGGCTCGTCTGTACGAAGCTTCCGACGGGGAACGCACATTCCGTAAAATCCAATGCGACGACGCGGCTCAAAAGCCCAGCAGCACCCAATCCCTCAACTGTCACGGCAATGCGGGCGTCAGAAAGGTTAAGAGCAACGAGATCGCTCGAGCTTTCAATGCCAAGCGGCTTTTCCGAGCGGATGAGAACACGATCAGGAGCAACCCACCAAACGGTTGTATTCCCGCTGCGTGCTGGTGTTTGATAATCGTCCGAAAAGGCGATCTCCCGAGCACGAAGCGCCTCGTCCGCCGCTTCGCGGAAGCTGCCCCAGCCGGCAAGCTGGGTCAGGAAACCAGACTCGACTTCGTTGATGCAAACCACCAGGCCATCACTGGTTGTGCCACTCAGCGGCAAAATATGTTTATTAGCCATTCTGGCGATGCCCTTCCGGATCGAAGAAATGATGCGAGACGACATTGGCCTGCAATGTCTGGTTTCCGACGAAATCGACCACCTGGATTGCCTCGCCGATACGCTCGGATCCTCGCGACAGGAGTGCGAGCGCGATGTTTTTCTTAAGTGCTGGCGAGTAGGTCGTCGATGAAACCCAGCCTTCACCATGCCCCGTTGTGGGTGCGTTTTGAGAAAACAGCAGTGATCCGGCCTTCGCACCAACCTCGCCGACGATTTCCAGACCAACGAGCGATGGGCGCGCCGGATCTTCCAGCACACGACGCTTGCGGAGCACTGAACCGATGAACGGCTTTTTGCTAGACGCAAAGCCTTCCAGACCGAGATCCTTCATGGTCGTGCGACCCTCGATTTCCGCCCCGGCGACGTGGCCCTTCTCGATGCGCAAAGCGCCCATGGATTCCGTGCCGTAAGGCTTGAGCTTGTAAGGTGCCCCTGCCTTTACCAGTGCTTCCCAGACCTTGCGGCCCGATTTCGCAGGAATGTAGATTTCATAGGCGAGTTCACCCGAATAGCTCATGCGATGCAGGCGGCACGGCACGTTGGCAATCGTGATATGGACAAAGTGGTTGTTGGGCAAAGCTTCCTTGCTGAGGTCGGATCCGGTCAGGTCCGTCAACACGCTACGGGATTTCGGGCCAGCTATAGCGATGGCCGCCCATTGGTCGGTGATCGTCGTGACATGAACCTTCAGATCGCGCCAGGCCGTCTGGAGCAGCAGTTCCGCCTGCGCCAACACCTTGGCGGCGTTCGCTGTGGTCGTCGACATGAAGTAATCATTTTCACCCAGGCGCGCGGTCGCGCCATCATCGAGAACGAAACCGTCTTCGCGCAACATCACGCCATAGCGAAGCCGGCCGACCGGCAAGGTCTTGAAGCCGTTGGCGTAAACGCGGTTGAGGAACTCGGCAGAATCCGGACCCTGCACGGCGATTTTGCCGAGCGTCGAGACATCGACAATGCCGACATGCTCGCGCACATGGGCTGCCTCGCGGATATAGGCGTCGCGCAAGCTCTCGCCTTTTACTGGATAATACCAAGGTCTGAGCCAGGCACCGGCCTCAATCATTTCCGCACCGTTTTCCGTGTGCCAGTCGTGAATGGTGGACAAACGGGTTGGACGGAAATCGAGCCCATGTTCATGGCCGACAATGGCACCAATCGTCACCGGTGTGTAGGGAGGTCGGAATGTGGTGGTACCGACGGACGGAATGTCCATGCCGCGCAAACTTGCCATACGGGCAAGAGCGTTGAGGTTCGATGTTTTTCCCTGATCCGCCGCCATACCAGAGGTGGTATAGCGTTTCAGGTGTTCAACGGAGATATAGCCTTCCAAATGCGCCTGATCGATATCAGCGAGTTTCACGTCATGCTGGAAGTCGACGAAAGCTTTGCCGGGAGTGCTGCCATCCGCCTTGGTGATGACAGTCACAGGCTTGAGGTCACGCCCCCAGAAATCATCATGATCGACAAGCGACGGTATCTCGCCGATACCACCGCCGACGGTATGTCCTTGCGTTACAATGTCCTGAAGCGAGGCAGCACCGATCAACGAGCCGACACATACGAGCGCCCCCTTTTCCGCAGGTGGCAGGAAGGCATCCAGATTGGCGTGATACTGCGGCTTGCCGAAGCGCTGGCTCCAGAGGTGAAGTGCCGGGGCCCAGCCACCAGACACAGCGATGAGATCGCAGGCGATCCGCATTGCCTTCGCCGTTGCCCGGCCATTCGTATCGACAGCAACGACTTGCGCCGCGTTCACGGCCTTGCCACCCTCGGCCTTCAGCACCGCATAGCCGAGCTTCAGTTCGATACCAGCCTTGCGGACCTCGTTGGAGAGCGTGGCCGGTACGTTCAAGCGTAAATCGCAGAGTGTGACCTTTGCGCCAGCTTTTGCCAGATCGAGCGCAGCCGTGTAGGCGCTATCGTTGTTGGTTGCCACCACAACATTGTCACCGGCCAGAACGGCATAACGGTTGAGGTATTTGCGCACCGCCGAGGCAAGCATAACACCGGGCTTGTCGTTTCCGGCGAACACCATCGGCCGCTCGATCGCGCCCGTTGCCAGAATGGCGCGTTTTGTGCGCACCAGCCAATAACGTTGGCGCGGCTTGCCAGCCTCCGGCACCTTGAGATGATCCTGAAAACGCTCGACCAGACCAAAGACTTCACTGTCATAAGCGCCGAAGGCTGTGGTGCGGCTGAGAATCCGGACGTTTGAAAGGACGCGCAACTCGGCTTCAGCCTGCGAAAGCCAGTCATCGGACGATGCCCCGAGCTGTTCGCCGAGGAGAGCACCGCCGAGTGCATGATCCTGCTCGACCAGAATGACATTTTCACCCTTGCGGCCAGCGGCAAGTGCCGCCGCAATGCCCGCCGGACCTGCGCCGACGATCAGCACGTCGCAAAACGCGTTGATCTTCTCGTAATGATCGGGATCATCAAGCGTCGTCGCCCGGCCCATGCCGGCTGCCTTGCGGATGATCTTTTCGCAGGCCATCCAGAAACCCGTTCCCTTGAAGGGCCCGATAAACGTCTTGTAATAAAAGCCTGCGCCGAAGAAACGCGAAAGTGCGCCATTCACGGAACTGATGTCGAAATCGAGACTCGGCCAGGCGTTCTGCGATGTCGATGTCAGGCCATCGAAAGCCTCCACCATCGTCGTCTGGGCATTCGGTTCGTGCCGTGCACCGTCGCGCAGATGGACAAGAGCGTTTGGCTCCTCGACACCTGCCGTCATCAATCCGCGTGGGCGGTGATATTTGAAGCTGCGCGCAAAGATTTGTTGCCCACCGGCAAGCAGAGCAGAAGCCAACGTGTCGCCGGGATAGGCCGGGAAGGACCGGCCATCGAACAGAATTCGAATAGTACGGGTACGATCAATACGTCCACCCGTTGAAAGTCTGCGTGCCGTCATGCTGCCACCTCACGAGCGAGCCGGGTTCCAGATATTTCATGGGTCAGCGTATCGCGCTCGACTACGATCCACTGCCGGCATCCGGTGACGTGATGCCAGTACTCCTTGTGGGGGCCGCGCGGATTGTCACGCATGAATACGTAGTCGATCCAGGCCTTCGGATCGCTTTCGTCCATGGCCGGGCGACGCACGCTGGCGTCCGCGCCATAAGTGAATTCGGTTTCGTCTCGCAACCCGCAAACCGGGCAAAGAATTCTCAACATGATGGAACCTCAATGGGCGTTCGGTTGCGGGCCTACGCCCTTTTCATCGATCTGATAGCCGCGCTCGAAGCGTTCAAGCGTGAACTCGGCGTTGTCGGGATGCGGTTCGCCCTTGGCGATCGTCCAGGCGAAGCAGTAGCCAGAGGCGGGAGTTGCCTTGAAACCGCCGTAGCACCAGCCGCCGTTCAGCCAGAGCCCTTCGACAGGCATCTTGCTGATGATGGGCGAGCCATCCATCGACATGTCCATGACGCCGGCCCAGTGGCGCAACAGCCGCAGCCGCGAAAGCGACGGCATCAGCGCCTTGGCGCTTTGCAACGTATGCTCGACGATTGGCAAACCGCCGCGCTGCGCATAGGAGTTGAAGCCATCGAGGTCGCCGCCAAGCACCAGGCCGCCTTTGTCGGATTGGCTGATATAGAAATGCGCCGCACCGAACGAGATGACGCTGTCAACGAGCGGCTTGAGCGGTTCCGTCACGAAGGCCTGCAGGGCATGGGTTTCAATCGGCAGGCGAAGCCCGGCTTTAGCGGCGAGATGACCGGTATGACCGGCAACCGCCAGCGCCACCTTCTTGGCCCTTATCGGCCCGCGCGTCGTCTCGACGCCGACGATCCTGTCCTTGTCCCAGATATAACCCGTTACTTCGCATTGCTGGATGATGTCGACACCATGTCTGTCGGCACCGCGTGCGTAACCCCAGGCCACCGCATCGTGTCGCGCCGTACCCGCCCGCGATTGATAGATCGCACCGTGAATTGGGAACCGCGCGTGGGGTGAATAATCGAGATAAGGAATGCGGCGCATCACCTCGGCGCGGTCGAAAAGTTCCGCGTCGATGCCATTGGCACGCATGATGTTGCCGCGGCGGCGGGCGGCATCCATCTGAGCGGGTGAATGGCAGAGATTATACTGACCACGCTGCGAGATCATCACGTTGAAGTTCAAATCCTGGCTAAGGTTTTCCCAGAGCTGCATGGACCGCTCATAGAACATCGTGTTGCCGGGCATCATGTAGTTGGAGCGCACTATCGTCGTGTTGCGGCCTGTGTTTCCACCACCGAGCCAGCCTTTTTCGAGAACGGCAATGTTGCGAACGCCGTGTTCTTTGGCAAGGTAATAGGCTGTCGCCAAGCCATGTCCGCCGCCACCAACGATGACCACATCATAGGATGGCTTCGGCGCCGGGTCGCGCCATGCACGGGTCCAGTGACGGTTACCGGTGAGACCCTGGCGCAAAATGGAAAGGGCGGAATAATGGCTCATGCGATCTCCTCGCGGTAATCGGTACTTTCGCGGACCACCTTCAGCACTTCATCGTGCGTCAGGAGACCGCGTTCTATGGCTAATTCGATGAATGGGCGCCGCTCTGCGACGGACACCTGTACGAGTTTGGATACTTCCGTATATCCGAGCTTGGGAACGAAGACGGTGGCAAGCGCCGAGGACTGCATCAGGTTTTTTAATGACTGCTCGCGATCGGCCTCGATGCCGGAAATGCACTTGTCTGCAAAAATGCGTGTCGATTTAGCGAGAAGCTCGATCGAATCGAACAGACGTGAGGCGATGACGGGTTCGAAATGATTGATTTCAAGTTGACCCTGCAACGCGGCAAGGGAAACGGCAGCATCGTTTCCCACGACAGCAAAGGCTACTTGCTGCATCATCATCGGCAGGACGGGATTGACCTTGCCCGGCATGATGGACGAGCCGGGCTGAACTGACGGCAGCCGGAGTTCGCCAACTCCGCTGTTCGGACCGGAGGAAAGGATAATAAAGTCGGACGAAATCTTGCCGATAACTTCCGCACAAATGCGAATTTCGGACGACACCCGCGCGAATGCGTCAGCGTTTTGCATGGCGTCGAACATGTCTTTGCCGGGTCGAACATCCGCGCCGACAATCTTTTTCAGGTGTTGATAAACGGCACCTCTGTAACCGGGGGCAGATCCAAGGCCTGTTCCAATTGCAGTCCCACCGAGGGGCAAGACGAGCATCTCGTCACGCGCAGACATCAGTTTTTCGATTAGCCGGCGGAGTGCTCCGGCATAACCACCGAAGGCCTGACCGAGACGCATCGGCTGCGCAGCCTGCATGCATGTGCGACCGATCCGCAAAACGTCCTGAAAAGCGGTCGCGCGATCTTCAAGCGAGATGGCGAGATGCTCCAGCGCATCAATCAGTGTCTGCGATTTGTCGTAGACCGCAAGTTTAACCGCTGCTGGCAACACGTCGTTGGTTGACTGGCCAGTGTTGACATGGTCGTTTGGATGGATTCGGCTATAGTTTCCGGGTTGCTCTCCAATCAACTCAAGGGCGCGATTAGCGATCACCTCGTTGACGTTCATGTTGATCGATGTTCCGCCGGAACCTTCGAGCAGATCCACGATGAATTGGTCCGTGTGGTTGCCGTTTTCAATTTCGATCGAGGCAGCAATGATGGCGTTTGCGATATCTGCGGGGAGAACGCCGATATCACGATTGGCAGCTGCAGCAGCACGCTTGATGCGTGCCAGCGCCTTCAAAAGTTCCGGTGCGTCACCGAGCTTGTGGAAGGAGATATCGAAATTCTCGTTAGCGCGAAGCGTGGCGACACCGTAAAGCACCCCTGCCGGGAGTTCCCGCGGGCCGAGACTGTCCGTATCTGTTCTGGTGTTTGGCATGAGATTTCTCAAACTCGGTTTATTGATAACCAGAGCATGACAAAGCGGCGCGGGGATTTGAACTCAATAAGCGTGATTTAATTTAACTCACTGAATATCATTATTTCTGCTTATAGTGTTGGTTTGGTCGTTGCCTGCTGCCGTTGGTGATCGCTATGCCAGCGATCAACACTGCGGAGAACGAGATGCTTTCAAAAATTGCTTTTGTGGGAACAGGTGGAACGATCGCTTCGATCGGAACTGACCAGTTCGACCTTCTCGATTACAACGCTACGCAAGAGCGTATCGATGCCGATGCCCTGATAGAACGCCTTGGGCTACAGGGGCATCTTGCCGATATTCTGCCTGTTAATTTTCGTCGGATCGACAGCACTGCGATCACGTTCAGTGACTGGGCTGATCTTGCTGACCTTTGCCATGATCTTGCCGGTGATCCCGACTTGAAAGGGATCGTGATCGGGCATGGAACTGCGAGCCTTGAGGAAACGGCCTGGCTGCTATCGCTTGTCTTGGACATTCAAATTCCGGTGGTCGTCACCGGTTCCATGCGCCCTCTGACGGGCATCTCTTCGGATGCGAATGCCAATCTGGCGGCAGCAGTTCGCGTTGCCGCTCACGTGAACGCTCCGGGTGTTTTTGTCGTGATCAACGACGAAATTCATTCCGCTCGAAGCGTAACCAAATCCCACACGTTGCGATTAAATGCCTTTCAATCTCCCTGGTTTGGTCCCTTGGGATATGTCGATGGTCCTGATGTTCGCTTTTCAGGTCCCACCGCTTCGCCGTTCGCAAACAGGTTCGAACGAAACCTGTTACGCCAAATGCCTAGAGTCGATATCGCCTACAGTTATGTTGGGGCAGATGGGTGCGCTATTACCTCGTTCCTCGCCGCCGGTGCCAAAGGTATCGTATCCGCAGGATTTGGGCCAGGGATGGGCACTCCTGAAGAAACACGCGTGCTCGGCGAGGCGATTTCCTCAGGTATCGCCGTGGTGCAATCGGCCAGGACTGGCGCGGGACAGGTGGTCAACAGCGCACATCATAGGTCGCTTGGTATCATTGCTGGAAAGGACCTTAATCCTCAAAAGGCAAGGATCCTGCTCGCCTTGTGCCTGGCACGCGGGGATAGTCAAAAGGATATTGAGGCGGTCTTTCAGTCACTGTGATTGCCGTCGGATGGAGCCGGTCGCAGGATCATGTCCGGTGCACTATGTTCAAGCCAGGGAATTTGTCCGACGATCTGCGGCAGAGTATGATTTTGCAGCATATCCTGAGCGGCTTGTCCAATTCTTGGTCCCAAAGTATCAAGTTCACCACGCCGGGTGATGAGGGTCAGCTCGCGGGAAAAACCGGGACTCGGCAGAGGCAGAACTGAAAGTGCTGGCAGATGAATAGCGCCCTGCACCAGGCAGAGCGGCGTCGTTATTGCAACGCCAACGCCACCAGCAACCATGGCAAGCAGCGAATCGGATGTGTCAAAGGAGAGAACGTGCGCGTGTTCTATTCGAAGCCGCCGCAGATGCCGCTCCACTTGCATGCCCATGTGTGAGCGCGCACTGTAGCGAATAAGCCGGTGCTCGAAGAGGATTTCCCGCAGCGCCTTTCCTTGCAAGGTGTCGCCCCATGCAACCGGTGCGACGAGAACAAATGGCTCACGGAACAGCGGAAACCGCATCATATCATCGAGCTCTTCCATCGGATCCGATGTTATTGCCGCATCGATCTCATGGCGCATGAGGGCGTCCGCATGGGCTTGGACAAGCCCAGAGAAGGCTGTTACCCTGAGCGCAATCGCCCCCTCCATCAGGTCGCGTATCAAAACCGGACCAACAGCCGACGCAAATGTATCGACCATGCCGAGCCGCAGATCCTGTCGCTCTGGCCGCCGTGCGGTTGCTCGAACCTCTTCGATAGCCCGTTCGGCACGTATTGCGATCTCGCGGATGTGGGCGACGAGCACCCGGCCAGCCTCGGTGGGAACAAGTGGTCTCCGGTCCCTGTGAACCAACGTCACTTCAACCTGAGCCTCGGCACGCTTCATGGCCTGTGACACAGCCGACTGCGTCATCCCGAGCTGCGCGGCTGCAGCACTCATGCTACCTTCTTCAATGACTGTTGCGGCGATTTCGAGAGCGTGCAGGTCGGGAAATGGCATGGTTTTTCATCTAAATTAATCTTTATCAGTAATTCCATTACTACTTTCTGATTCCGATTGAAGCAATGAGAGATATTCGTGAGAGTTGTCCGACACCGTCCTTCTCTCTCGCAAGGGCACAGGAAGCGGCCGTGGGTCAGACGTGTCAAACATAACAAAGTTACCATCAGGGGAACTAAAATGATGAACTGGAAAGCATTTGCACTTGCTATCGGCGTCGCAATCGCCGGAACCGCCGCGTCCGCCCAAACAGTGGAATGCGGCAACGATACATTGTGCCGCGTTAAGGCTGCAGGCGTTCTCAAGATCGGCACGAAGGACGATTACGTTCCGTGGTCTTACCGCGCCTCCGACGGCAGCTTCAAAGGCATGGAAGTCGATATCGGCAAAAAGATTGCCGACGCGCTTGGTGTGAAGGCCGAGTTCGTCAAGGTGACCTCCGCAAATCGTTTTGAGTTCCTTGCACAGGGTCAGATCGACCTGATGATTGCTTCTGCCTCGGACACCACCGAACGCCGCAAGATCGTCTCGTTCGTTCACCCCAACTACTACTCGTCCGGCTACACAGTGTTTTTGCCGAAATCGGTGAAAGTCACCGAATGGGAGCAGATCAAGGGCCAGAACGTCTGCGCAGTGCAGGGCGCATGGTATAACAAGCCCGCGCAGGAAGAGTTCGGCGTTAATGTCATCGCGTTTGCCGGCACAGCTGAGACCGAATCTGCAATGACGCAAGGGCGCTGCATCGGCCTTCTGGAAGATGATAACCAGATCAATGTTCGGCTTTCAAACCCGAAATGGGCCGACTACCAGATGCCGCTGCCGAGCCAGGCCGACACACCCTGGGGCATGGCTGTGAGACAGGCGGACCGGTCCGCGCCCTTTGGCTATTTTATTGCTGGCATGATTGCGGAAATGCATCGTGATGGAACGCTGCTGAAGCTGGAAGCCGACAACGGCATCAAGAATTCGGCATTTCTCGTCAAGATGCATGAAGCTCTGAAAGACCATATCAACTGATCCTTGAAGGTTCATCTGTCCGGCGCACCAATGTGCCGGACAAATAAGGGGATCGGTTATGATTTCGGATATCCAGACCTTCTTCCGCGAGCTAGCCGCCTCGGGGATCAATCTCACCATTTTCTACGATGCGTTCGATTTCAATCGTTTCGTGACAGGTCTCGGTAATACACTTTTACTTATTCTGGTCAGCGCATTTTTCTCCATCATTATTGGGGCAGCGGGTGCGGCTATTCTGACGTTAAGCAGAGGAACGGGAGCCGCGGTCATCCGTGGTTACGTCGCTTTGTTTCGCAACACACCGCTCATCGTACAGATGTACTTTTTCTATTTTGCAATCGGGAGCATTATGCCAGTCGGTCGCAATGAAATTGGTTTGCCAGAGCCACTGATCGGCAGCTTCAGTTGGGCGATCATATCGCTTTCGCTCTATTCCGGAGCATTCAATGTAGAGACTTTCCGCGCTGGCGTGGGTGCGGTTCATAAATCCTACGAAGAAGCAGCACTCGCGCTTGGTTATAGCCGGAGACAGGCATTCTTCTCTGTCACAGCGCCTCTTGCTCTTCGCTTTTCCTTCGCGTCGCTTGCTAACAACCTTGTGGATCTCACGAAAGCAACCACCATTGCCTATGCGGTCGGTGTTGCGGAACTGCTCTATGTCTCAAACCAGATCTGGTCTGATTCCCTGAACACCATCGAAATGATGAATGTCATGCTTGTGATCTATCTCCTGCTCACGGGTGCGGTCGTCTTTATCATCAACAGAGTAGAAGCGGCTATGCGTCTGCCGGGTTTTGGTTTGGGAGACGGACAATGAATCTGCTTCAACTCCTTTCGCAAATTTTCGATTGGATGCCCTTCGTCTTGAGAGGCTTCGGTCTGAATATTTTGATGAGCATCCTGGCCGTCTCGATCGGTACATTCTTCGGAACGTTTCTCGGACTTGGACAGCTTTCGCCTGCCATGTTTATCGGCGGCCCCTCCAGATTAGCGACACAACTATTTCGAAACGCCCCCTGGCTTGTCCTGCTCTTCTATTGCATTTTCCTGATGCCCTATCAGATCAATATTGGAGGGGGGACTATCCAGTTGCCGAGCTGGTTGCGGGCGACAATCGGATTTTCCTTTCCTGTTGCGGCGAACTTTTCGGAAATCGTTCGCGGTTCCATCAACTCAGTTCCACGAGGGCAATGGGAAGCGGCAGAAGCGCTTGGCTACAGCCGGCGCGCGACCCTGTTCCGCATCATCCTGCCCCAGTGCATCACACGGATGATACCGCCGTGGATGAACCTTTATGCACTGCTGCTGACGGCCACTCCTCTCTCCATGATCGTTGGCGTCGAGGAAGCGTTGGGGAGAACGCAGGCCGCCGTGCAAGCGCAAAGCGATTCTCGCGTACTCATCCCGATGTACCTCGCCCTTTTGACGATGTTCTTTCTCTACACCTGGCCGATCAATCGACTGTCGTTGGTGCTCGAACGCCGCTTCCGCACGAAATGAGGTGCTGACATGACTATCTCTCCAGACTCAAAACCGCTCATCAGCCTGCGTGGCGTGCGTAAGTCCTTTGGAACCTTCGAGGTTCTCAAAGGCATCGACATGGACATTCGCAAGGGCGAAGTGGTGGCGATTATCGGACCTTCGGGTTCGGGAAAATCAACCATTCTTCGAACGATCAACGGCCTCACACCGATTAACAAGGGCACCATCCAGGTCGGTGAAATCAGTGTCAGTGATCCGAAACTGGATCAGGTCAAGCTTCGCCACCGCGTTGGAATGGTCTTCCAACAATACAATCTCTTTCCGCACAAGACAGTTCTGGAAAACGTGGCAATGGCGCCCATTCAGGTCCTGAAACAACCGCGACCGCGGGTGGAGGAACGCGCTCGCAAACTGCTGGCCGACATGCGTTTGCCCGATAAGGCCGACGCCTATCCGGGCGAACTGTCCGGCGGACAACAGCAACGTGTGGCAATAGCGCGCGCACTTTGCATGGAACCGGAGGTCATCCTTTTCGATGAGGTCACTGCGGCGCTTGACCCGGAAATGGTCAAGGAGGTTCTTTCGGCTGTTCGCAAGGTTGCCGAAGATGGCATGACCTGTATTCTGGTGACGCATGAAATGGGCTTTGCACGCGAGGCTGCGGATCACGTCTACTTCACCGACAGGGGCGTAATCGTCGAGCACGCGCCGCCGTCGGAGTTTTTCTCACGCGCCAGTGATGTCCGGACCAAAGAATTCCTCTCCAAGGTGCTTTGATCGTGGCGACCATTATCGACGGAAAGGCATTTGCCCAACGCTTGCGAGATTTCGTCCGACAAAAAGTCGCCGATATCAACGCCTCGTATGGCATCGTTCCCGGCCTTGCGACGATTCTGGTCGGCGAAGACCAGGCTTCTGAGGTTTATGTTCGCAACAAGGTCAAACAAACGGTCGAAGTCAGCATAGTATAAGTTCAGGCATAAGCTTGCAGCCGACACTGGCGGGGATGAGCTTCTTTAGTTAATCGCAAGTCTCAATTCGGATGAAACTGTTCACGGCATTCTCGTGCAACTACCGCTACCCCGCCACATGAATGCTGAAATGGTGATCAATGCAATCGACCCGGCAAAGGATGTCGAGGTTTTCACATCTTGAATGTGGACATGTTGGGAACAGGGCAAAAGGCAATGCTAACCTGTACCCCGCTCGGTTGCATTATGTTGCTGCGCGACCGCTTCGGCTCGCTCAAGGGTAAGAATGCACTCGTTGTCCGCCGCTCCAATATTGTATGGAAGCCCATGGCGCAGCTTCTACTTGCAGACGATTGTACAGTCACGATCGCCCATCGCTACACGGACAATCTTTCGGAACACTGCACACGTGCGGACATTCTGGTAATGGCCGTCGGGCGGGCTGAAATGGTTCCCGGCGACTGGTTAAAGCCCGGAGTAACCGTGAACTATGTTGGCATCAACCGGGTTGAGCGCGACGGAAAAAAGCGTCTTGTCGGGGATGTAGATTTCACGTCTGCCTCTCTTGTGGCAGGGGCGATCACGCGCGCACCTGGGGGCGTCGGCCCCACGACGATCGCGTGCCTGTTGTTCGATACACTAACGGCATTCTGCAGAACCCACAACCTGCCCGAGCCCGAGGACCTTGGCTTTTCCTTGGAATGATATCGGCATGGTAGTTGAATTCAAGCAAGCAAGCTGACGCTCTGACATAGCGTTTTGATGTTGATTAAATCGATTGTTATCTTGCGTCATGTCGGCGGAGGTTCAATGTGGTTATTAGGTCGTCCCCGGGCGGCAACGCGCGGTTGCCGAGAGGGTTTCGAACGTCACGAAGACGGTGCGCGCACATCACAAGAAGCTCCAGCTGAACGGCGAGGCGCTGATTGCGTTGCCTGCTCGAACCATATCATCAACAGCTCCTGCACAAGCAGCCATAAGATCCCGCGCGGCAACCTTGCGGCCATGCTTACCTTTGCTTCCGGCAAGAAGAACCGAGACTTCTTGAAGGAGAAGCCACTTCTGGACGCGCTTTTGGAGCGAACAGCGGAGTGTCAGAGCGCACAAAGTCCTTCGTTAAGAATCCTTTGATGCAAGTGCAGGTATTTTTGTTTGCGGCGCGCGCGCAACCTCCGATTCCTGCGATTGTTTGAACGGCGTGTTTCCAAATTAGGTCCTGCACTCATAAACGGGTTTTGCAAATGGGTTTGATTTTGATTCACTGAAGCCTTGATTTGGAGGCTTCTCATGACCCGTCGCCGGTTTGATCTCACCGATTTCGAGTGGAGTGTTATTCAACCGTTGTTGCCGAATAAGCCGCACGGCGTGCCCGTGTTGACGACCGGCGGGTAGTCAATGGCATCTTGTGGCGGTTTCGGACAGGCTCCCCCTGGGCAGACCTTCCGGATCGATATGGTCCTTATACCACATGCTACAACCGGTTCGTGCGATGGCGCCAAGCAGGTGTCAGGGATCGTGTTCTGGACGAGATTTCCAAAGCTTTCGTTAGCGATATCGTCATGATCGACAACTCCTGTGTCCGTGTTCACCAACATGCGGCGACGGGAAAAAGGGGGATCAAGACGATGGCTGCATGGGACGTTTCCGTGGCGGCTTAACCACCAAAATCCACGCCGTTGTCGATGCCGATGGCCGACCGATCCGTCTCGCACTCACCGCCGGGCAAGCCCATCATGGCCTCATGGCGGAACCATTGTTACAGACAATATCCAAGGGTGCGATCCTGCTGGCGTGCAAGGCCTACGATACCAACGCTATCAGGGCATTTGCAAAGCAAAGGCAGGCATGGGCCAATATTCCGGCCAAGAATAATCGCAAGGGAAGCTTCCCTTTTAGCCAATGAGTTTACCGGCAGCGCAATCTCGTCGAGCGTTCCTTCAGCAAACTCAAACAGTTCTGAGGCATCGCAACTCGTTACGACAAAGAGCCGGGAACTTTCTCGCCGCCGTCAAATTGGCTGCAGCAAGAATCTGGATCAGATCGTTATGAATCTACCCTCTAGTCTTGCGGAACTAAAGTAAGCCTCATATTGTTTAGCTTCTTTCAGGGAAACAGGAGCTTTGTCATGATTGGTCGGCCCGCAGACCTCGTCATTCTGAGCGAGGCGGATAAAAACTTTCTTGAATCACGGGTGCGTAAACATAAAGCGCCACGTTCCTTGTCAGATCGTTGCCAGATGATTTTACTATGCGCTCAGGGTCTGCACAGCAAGGACGTTGCTGAACGCCTGGGTGTTCACGAACATACAGTTGGTAAGTGGCGCCGCCGGTTTGCTCAGGATGGCATTGAAGGTCTGACAGATGAGTATCGTGCAGGTCGACCGCGAACGGTTTCCGACGCGCAGGTTGCTCAGGTTGTTGAACGCACGTTGAACACTATACCCAGAGATGCCACGCACTGGTCCATCCGTTCGATGGCGGCCGATAGCGGGCTTTCGCACACGACTATCCGGCGGATCTGGCGAGCCTTTGGCTTGCAACCACATCGATCTGAGACATTCAAACTGTCTACAGATCCGCTATTTGTTGACAAGGTCCAGGATATTCTTGGGCTTTATATGTCGCCACCAGATCGGGCGATTGTTCTCTGCGTAGATGAGAAGTCGAAAATCCAGGCATTAGATCGTGAGCAGCCAGTTCTGCCAATGGCACCGGGTATTCCTGAACGGCGGACGCATACTTATGTGCGCAATGGCACAACTTCTCTGTTTGCCGCGCTCGACGTTGCCACTGGCGCGGTGATCGGTCGTTGCTACAAGCGTCACCGAGCCGCTGAATTTCTGGACTTTCTGAAACGGATTGACGCCGAAATGCCTGACGGGCAAGACGTGCATCTGGTGATGGATAACTATGCAACCCACAAGACACCTAAGATCACAGCATGGCTCGCCCGGCGACCTCACTGGTATGTTCACTTTACACCGACGCCGGCATCCTGGATTAATCAGGTCGAACGTTGGTTGGCAGAAGCGGCGCGAAAGCAGCTACAGCGTGGTGCACACCGCTCAACCGCAGAACTAGAAGCCGACATTAACACCTTTATCAAAGCTCATAACAAAAGCCCTGCACCCTATAAATGGGTTAAATCTGCCGATCAAATCCTCGCGTCGGTCAAGCGCTTGTGCCAGAAAACAATGAGCCGAACTTTAGATTCAGGTGGCTAGCTACAGCGATTCAGAACTCGCGACTCGCAGCAGACTTCAGAAAAACTTTTCCGAACATTACGGTTCAGGCTGAGGTCCAGTTTGGGAACATGAGCCGCTGGTATTCTGATATATTCAAGTGACCTTGCCCCGTTGAAATAATTCATTTTGAAGTAAGCTCTGGCTCATTGAGAGGCCCAGAGAATGAAGCGCAACCGTTTTACAGACGAACAGATCATCGGCATTCTGAAGAAGCACGAGACGGGCACGCCTGTCGCGGAGCTTTGTCGCAAGCACGGCGTCAGCGATGCCAGTATCTATAAATGGAAAGCCAAGTTCGGCGGCATGGACGTGTCCGAGGCAAAGCGGTTGAAGACGCTGGAAGACGAAAACACGAAGCTGAAACGGCTCCTGGCCGATGCGATGCTCGACAACGCCGCTTTGAAAGACCTTTTGGGAAAGAAGTGGTGACGCCCGCAGCAAGGCGTAAAGCTGTCGCTCATGTGATGGATTACCACCAGATGAGCGAACGGCGGGCGTGTAAAGCCATGGGCTTTTGCCGTATGACGATCCGTTACGAAACCAGGCGCAGCGATGACCATGACCTTCGCGAGCGGATGAAGGAGCTGGCGCATGAACGTCGCCGCTTTGGATATAGACGTCTTCATGTGCTGCTCAGGCGTGAGGGTCACCTTGTGAACCACAAGCGGCTCTTCCGGCTCTATCGGGAGGAGAAGCTGACGGTACGCAAGCGTGGCGGGCGTAAGCGGGCGATAGGCACCCGAGCGCCGATGTTGATCCCGACGGCTGCCAATGTTCACTGGTCGCTGGACTTCGTGTCAGATCAGCTCACCGATAGCCGCAGGTTCCGGGTGCTTACGGTCGTCGATGATTGCACAAGAGAATGCCTGACTCTTGTCGCCGATACGTCCCTTTCCGGCTTGCGGGTTGCCCGTGAGTTGGACCGGATCATCGAAAGACGTGGCAAGCCGAAGATGATCGTCAGTGACAACGGCAGTGAGTTCACCAGTAACGCAATCCTGCATTGGGCGGATCGGACCAAAGTGGAATGGCACTATATAGCGCCTGGCAAACCGATCCAGAACGCCTTCATCGAAAGCTTCAATGGACGGCTACGAGACGAGCTCCTGAATGAAACGCTATTCTCGTCACTGACCCATGCACGATCAGCGCTTTTAAACTGGCGCAGCGATTACAACGATCATCGACCACACTCTGGACTCGGCTGGATGACGCCTGCCGAGTTCGCTCAGACAATCAACCCGCGACGTGATGCGGTGCTGCGCAGCCGGAACGACTCCGCCCCCCAACCCGCCGCTACCGCCCCAAATACAGCAACCCAAAACCGCTGGAGCAAACTCAAAACTGAATAAAACTTGCGGGCAACGTCACTAACAACAGCTTCCCGTTTAAAATCTTCTGTAAATTCTCTCTTCTTCAATTCTAAGTCTCCTGCCAGTTCCATCTAACAGAAGTTCTACAATTTTGAAGGGGAAGCCCATCGACGGGATACTTCCCCAGCAGAATTCGAGAAGCACCAGAAAACATAATTCGAAGGTGACTTTAGACAGGTGGAAACTAGGGTCAGGACTCGTTAAATCCAAGCCAGAAGATCACGGCTGCAGCGAAGCATATGCTTGAGAAGAATGCGTGGGCGCATGGGTCGTATCGTGTATGAATTCTCCTCCAGTCCTTAAGCTTGCCGAACATGTTTTCGATTTTGTGGCGCTTTTTATAGAGCACCGGGTCATACGGGATGGCGAGTTTGCGGTTTGCCCGAGATGGAATGCACGCGGTAATCTTACGGGCTGCCAAGGCGTCTCGAAACCAGTCGGCGTCATACCCCTTGTCAGCCAACAAGGATTTGGCCTTGGGAAACGCGGGAAGCATCTTTGCCGCTCCTTTATAATCGCTCATCTGCCCTTCGCTCAGAAGCAGGATGAGTGGTCGACCGTGATCATCGCAGACGGCATGCAGCTTAGAGTTCAGCCCGCCTTTGGTCCGCCCAATACGTCTGGGAACATCCCCTTTTTTAGCAGACTGGCTGCGGTACGGTGGGCTTTCAAGTGGGTGGCGTCGATCATCAGTTGTTCGAGCTTACCGCGTTTGGCGGTCAGTTCGGCAAGAATGCGGTTGAACACGCCCAGCCTACTCCACCGGATGAAACGGTTATAGATCGTCTTGTGTGGACCGTATTCTCTCGGTGCGTCACGCCAACGCAGCCCATTGCGCAAAACAAAGATGATGCCACTCAAAATTAGACGGTCATCAACGCGCGGAATGCCGTGCGACAGCGGAAAATACGGTTCGATGCCGCGCATCTGCACCTCTGAAAACAACAGTAACTCACTCATCGCGGAACTCCTTTCGATCCAAATGAATCAAAGCCTCCGCAGAGGTGCAAGTTATTTAATAGGTCCTGACCCTAATCAACCTGCATCAAATAGCATTGACATATCTCACGCCTTCTGGCTAAGAAACAACCACGTAAGAGAGCGTACAAAATCAACATTCTAATATTAGTTGTATAAGCTAGCATAGTTCATGGCGTTGGATTGAGATTACGATTGTCTCGATGAGTGCGCCTATGAAATTGTGTGTTTGTGAGGGGGTAAGCGTTGCTGCGGTTGTTCAAACCTGTTTTGAAGCCAAATTCAGCGATGTAATTTCATGAAATATGTAGCACTCCTTTTAATTATGCTATCGACATCAACAGTATATGTCGTGCCTGCCCTTGCGCAGGAGCCTTCCCCTGCGCTTTCACGCGGCCAGGGAACAGCTGCAACACCAGATTCGTTGAAAACGCCACCAGTGGCACCAGTGATTGAGGAAGGGCCCAGCGACCGACCCAATTCCTCAACACTGCCGCAACCCTCAAAACAATCTGATTCAGGGGCAGAGATTCCCTTGACCGGTCCGGCCTATAATCTGGCAAACGAAGCCTATGCCGCTTATGGACGCGGTGATTATGCAACAGCTCTAAGCCGGGTCAGGGAGGCAATACGGCAGCGACCCGATGTTGCAAGAATTCAAGGGCTGCTTGTTGATATTCTGGAGGCGTCTGGGCAGTTGCAAGAAGCCGAAAAAGAGGCGCGTGGTTTTGTTGAGGCCAATCCGCAATCTGCTGAAATGAGCGGAAGGCTTAACCGGCTTCGCAATCGTCTCGCACAAAAGCCAGCCGAGGCAGCGTATCGAGCCCTTGAAAAGGGTGACATTGATGGTGCCGCACAAGAAGCCGGCAAAGCCGTCGAACTAAGCCCGGATGTGGCCGCTTATCATCTGCTTCTTATAGATGTTCTGCTCAAGAAAAAAGAATACAAGCAGGCATCCGATGCAGCGAACAAGGCGCTGGAACTCGACAGTGAAGATGCCAATGCGCTTGTCATGCGCGCCTATGCGCACCAGCGTATGGGTGATATTGCCTCTGCCAACGAGGATTTCGATCAGGCGCTGGCGCAGGACTGGCTGTCGGAAGGCAATTTACAATCCATCCGCCTGATCGCGGTTGATGCGGCAATTGCCTCGGGTGACACATCCCGCGCCCGCACCCTCCTCCAGAACATGGATAGTAAAGTTGCTGGCGTTCAGCAGCGCCTGCAACGCGTATCTTCAAATGGGGACACGGCAAGCAATGCAAGCGACGCTTTCACACCTCCTTTGGTAGAATGCCGTGTCACGCCGTACGGTCAGGTGTGTTCCCTTCTGCCCGGCTATGCTTCCGTGCCTGTAAGTGGCGCGCCATCGACAGCGACAAATGATGCCTATGAAGCGGCAAATGCTGCCTATAAAGCCTTTTCTGCGCGCAATTACGCGCTTGCAGAAACCAAGGCAAGACAGGCAATCAAGCTCGCACCTGACAATACATCTTACAAATCGCTGCTTATAAACGTTCTATCGGCACGTAAACTTGCCCAAGCGCCGCGCAGCCAGAGTGCAACGCCCGCAATGATTGACCCTGCTTATGCGGCGGCTGTTCGGATCGGAAAACTGTTTGACACAAACCAGACGAGCGAAGCTCGCGTAGCCTATGACACGGCCCTTGGCTCCGGTTTGCTGAAATCTATGGAACCACTTAATCTTGCCTATCTGGCAACCCGCGCTGGCGACAATATCACGGCGCATGAACAGTTTTCTCTGGCGCGTGCGCAAGGCCAACTTAAGGGCATACAATATGTGGATGCGGCCTATGCAGCGCGGCGGGTATACGAAAACGATGAGGCAATCGAACTGCTCAAGCGTGCCATCGATGAAGCAGGAAACGATCTCGAAGCACAGCAGCTCTTCAATCTGCGGCGCGAGGTTGCTACGCTTTCGCGCGACTGGGGTGCTTATCTCAGTTTTAGCCATGGCCTTGCCAGCACAATGCCGGGCGGTCCGCTGTCTGCGGCAAAAGTGGGACAATTGGGCAGCGAAATATACTGGCGTCCGCCCGGCATCGGCTATCGCGATGGCGCCTTGTTCGAGCTTTTCCTGCGCAATTTCATGACGCTTTACGATGAAGCGCATGGTCCGACCGGATGGCCTGCCGACCAATTATCGGTAGGCGCACGCTGGAAACCCTTGCGCAATTACAATCTGGTATTGGAAGTCGCACAATTGATCCGGCTGGGCGAGCATAGTCGCAACGATACAATGTTGCGCATGGCTTATTCTGACGGCGCCGGCACAGACTTGCGCGTCGATGTGCCATCCTGGTGGATGTGGCAGGGATATGCCGAAGTGGGCCGTTACATTGAAGTGCAACAGACTTTTGCTTCCTTCGATTTGCGCGGCGGGCGTAGCTATCGTCTCGACCAGATCAGCGATCGACTGGTGGTGACACCGTTCATTGGGGTTGGTGGAACGTTTGACAGCCTCTTGCACAACAAGGAAGCAATCGGTGCAGGCCCTGGCCTCAATCTTCGCTGGTGGTTCAGGGAAGATAAATATACGGCTCCCATGTCCTATGTGGACGCAAATGTTCAATACAGGTTCAAACTGGCCGGCGATGACCGGGCCGAAGGCTTTTTTGCTAATCTGACGGTGGCATATTGATGAAAAAAGGTACTCTTATCCTTGCCGCTCTTGCACTAGCTGCACCGCAGCTCTTGCCGCTTTCTGCCGGCACAATGCCTGCCAAAGCGCAGGAGGTCGGAAAGCTTTATGCAGCCAAACCGCCGCAAGGATCGGCTTTTATCCGGATCATTTCCGCTATTAACGCGAATGTAGTGGTCGAGTTCGGATCACTTGAGGCGCGTGAGCTTTCCACGAAGAGCCCGATAACGGATTTCCGCCTCATGAAAGGCGGCGTCGACGCGCAGATATTTGTCGACGGCAAGAAAGTCGGCGACATGATCAATGTACCCGAAGATTCTTTCATGACCCTTCTGCTCTGGCAGGAAAACGAGCAAATAAAGAACGCAGCGATTGTTGATCAGACACGCGGGCATGACGATCTCAAGGCCGAGTTGCGCCTTTATAATCTGGTTCCAGGATGCAATGCCTCACTCGCCCTTGCGGATGGACCTGACGTTTTCAAGGATGTGGCGCCCGGCACCAGTATGCGTCGGTCCATCAATCCTGTATCGGCTGATCTACTGGGCAAATGTGCTGCGGTGACGTCCAACGCCTTCAGCCTGCCCAGCCTTAAAGCAGGTGACCGCTTCAGCCTCTTTCTCACGGGGTCAGCCGATAAGCCCGCTCTCGGTGGGCAGACTGACCGCACCGTAATGCCCGGTCAGTAGGAAACGCCGGACATGGTTTTTGCCAGCAACAGTTTTCTGTTCCTCTTTTTGCCGGTGTTTTTTCTCGCCTACTGGTTTGCGCCTGCATCTCTGCGCAATACGGTAATTCTGCTGTTCAGCTGGCTGTTTTATGCCTGGTGGCGGGCAGATTTTCTGGCGCTCATCGTCGGAATAGCCGTTTGGTCGTGGACGACGGGCTTGTGGATCACGCGTGCGCAAGGAACCGCGCGCAAATGGGCGTTGTTTGTCGGCATTATCGGCCCTCTCCTGTCTCTGATCGTCTTCAAATATGCCAATCTTCTCGTCGATACGGCGGGTGGAGTGGGTGTTCCGGTTGAAGGCTGGGTCAGAATTGCCTTACCCATTGGCCTCTCATTCTTCGTGTTTGGCGCCATCTCCTATTCGGTTGATGTCTATCGCAACACCGTATCGTCCGAGCACAGCTTCATCAATTACGCCACCTATCAGTCCATGTTCGGTCATCTGGTGGCAGGCCCTGTCGTGCGCTATAAATGGGTTGCAGAACGCCTCGCACAGCGTATTTTCGACAGAACTGAATTTTCTCTCGGCGTCGAACGCTTCATGCTTGGTTTCGCGCAAAAGGTTCTGCTAGCCGACACACTCGCGCCCATGGTCGATGCCGGTTATAGCCTTTCCGCTCCGACGACGCTCGATGTCACACTCACCGTCATCGCCTATACAATGCAGCTTTATTTCGACTTTGCAGGCTATAGCAGCATGGCCATCGGGCTCGGCCTGATGGTGGGTCTTAAATTCCCGGAGAACTTCAACAACCCTTATCTGGCAACATCCCTGTCGGATTTCTGGCGCCGCTGGCATATCAGCCTGTCATCATGGTTGCGGGATTATCTCTATATTCCGCTTGGCGGCAGTCGACAGGGCGAAACACGCACCTCCGTCAACATGCTCATCACCATGGCATTGGGTGGATTGTGGCATGGCGCAAGCTGGACATTTCTCGTTTGGGGTGTTTGGCATGGCGCGGGACAGGCCATTGCCCGCCTTTGGAGCAACTGGCGCAGAAGCGACACCGCTCCGATGCCTGACGCGACAGCGAAACCGCGCCCGGTCGTGGCGCTTGTTGCATCCTACCTGTTGACCATGCTCTTTGTCATGGTCGGATGGGCGCTGTTTCGGGCCGGAAGCTGGGAAGAATTTGCGATCATTGCTCGCGGTTTTGGCGGCATGCACGGCTTTGATTTTTCTGGCGCCTTTCTGGCCGCGTTTCGGCCTTCTCATATCCTGGCGCTGGTTCTGGGTGCCATCGTCATCTATGCTCCGCTCTTCAAATATCTCAAATGGCAGCCTTGGCCGGATGCCGCGCTTCTCAAAGCGGCCGCCGCCTTCCCTCTCTGGCTTGCAGCTCTCTGGATTCTCGGGCAGCGTAATGTCATTCCTTTCCTCTATTTCCAGTTCTGATCATGCTTGAGCGCATTCGCACCCTCTCAACCATCGGATTTCTTCTGCTGATCTTCGCGGGTCTGGGCAATCTTGCGTTTCATGTTCTCACGAACAGCGACCAAGACCTTTCCGAAAGGCTGGACACATCCTGGCGGTCGGCGATGGATGGACGTCTCACGGGTGAAATTGGAAGAAACATCGATAAGGCCATGCCCAACAGCAAGCTGCTGAATGGCCTGATCGACGGTTTCGTTTACCAGACACTTGGCGATACTGGTCCACAGGTGCGTGAAGGTTGTCCCGGTTGGTTTTTCCTGACCGAAGAACTGGTGGAGACGCCGAACGGCGAGGCCCATCTCGCTGACCGGGTAAAACTGGCAAAAGCCATTACCGCAGAACTGGCTCGCTCTGACACGGCCCTCGTCGTGGTGCCTGTGCCAGACAAGGCGCAAACCCTTACCGGACAAGAAATGTGTCATTTACAAAGTTCGGCGCAGGCCCATAAACGGTTTTCTGAATGGAATGCCAGAAGTGAGCCCCTTGCGCTTTTGCAGGTCAATATCGGCAAGAACTGGCCACGGCCCGGTTACTGGAAAACCGACACACATTGGGATCAACACGGTGCGCAACACGCCGCAAATCAGGTTGCAGTGGCCATCTCCCAGAATATCGGCGCAGGCAGCACCGCAATGCACCTTGAAAATTGCAGCCGCGAGAATATACGACCGGGTGATCTCGTTACCTTGGCCGGGTTGGGAATGACTCAGGATATTTTTGGCCCCAATATGGAAAGTGAATGCCCCGTCAAGCTGAAAATTGAACGTAGCGGGGGTTTGCTTGATGATGCTCCCGAACCCGATGTGCTGCTTGCCGGTTCCTCCTATTCGCTCAACTCCTACTTTCATGACTATCTGCAAGCCGACAGCAACCGCGAAATCGTACAAAAAAGTCAGGCAGGCGGCGGCTTTGCTGGCGCACTTCTGGATATACTCGAGAACAATCCGCAGCTTTTACGAAAAATCAAATTGGTGGTCTGGGAATGGCCGGTGCGATCACTGACACTCCCGCTTACCGAACAAGAAAAGAGATTTTTGTCGAAAGACCTGTGAAGATCCGGCATGTTTTTTTAAGCAAAAATTCATCTTGCTCATTCAGGCGATTGAGGAAACTAAAAATGATAAAACGTTATTCATCGGCGTTCAGGCAATCCCGGCCCAGCATAATCGTGTCGCTTGGCAGGACAGCTTTAGGCGCCTTTCTATTGACTGCGGGGATTACAGCCACGTTGCCAATTACCGCAGCCCATGCGCAGGAATCCGTGTTTGAAGGCAGGGACAAATGGCTTTTCCCTGGATGGGAAAAGGTTGATGGTGTCGATAAGGCTGCGGTGGACGGTGTGCTTGATCTTATCAGCTTCACCAATAAGGTGCTCGCTGAAAAGAAAACCAGCCTTGTTGTGACCGTGGTGCCAGCCAAGGCAATTGTGCATCAGGACAAATTGCCCGCAGACCGCTCACTCTCATCAGACGTGCTCGGTCTTTACGATGATATCCAAAAAGGCCTTGCCGCAAGAGACGTTACATCCGCCGACATTCTTCCGGCCATGAAGACGCTGCCTACCGATCAGCAGGCTTTCTTCCGCAGTGATTTTCACTGGACGGCATGGGCTTCGGAAGCCGCCGCTGCAAACGTTGCGGAACTCATCAAAAGCAAATGGCAGCTTGCAGGCAAGGCAGGTGACGGCGCGAAACTGGGAGACTGGACAAAAGAACGCCGGTTCGGAGATCTTGCCGCCAACTTCATGACACCGGCACAGCGTAATGCTGTCGGCCGTGAAGTTTTCACCGTACGCGGTGAAGCAACTAAAGCGAAGGGAGGCTTGATTGACGACGCTACAGCCCCGGTCCATGTCGTGGGCAACAGTTTCACAGCGCCTTATCTCGGCTTTTCGCAAGCCTTGTCTCACGCACTTGACCGTCGCGTAACATTGACATGGAACCCAGGAGATGTCGGGCCATGGGCAACGCTTTTGCAATATCTGCAATCAGATGATTTCAAGCAGAACCCACCACAGGTTTTGGTTTGGCAGTTCAATGAAGGCCAGATGCAAAAAGGCCCCGCAGCGCAAGGTCAGTGGACATCAGCGTCCATCATCGCTGTCGATGAATGGAAAAACCGTATTGAAACAGCGGTCAAGCGTTAAACTTGGTTCTGCTGCAAACTTTTCATCACTGGATCACCTGATAGTATCTTGGCTTTTATTCAGCTGAGTATTTTAGATGTTTAAAGGTTGCCATTTTGATAAATCCGTCATTCTTCTGTGTGTTCGGTGATACCTGGCTTGCAATCTGATCCTTCGCAATCTGAAGGAAATGATGGCGGAACGCAGTATCGATCTGGAGCATTCAACGGTGCATCGCTGGGTTTTGTATTTCAGTCCGAAACTGCTTGAGCGCTTCAATCGCAGGAAGGGTCCTGTGACACGCAAATGGAATCTCGATGAGACCTATATCAAAGTCCACGGCGAGTGGCTGTCTCTGTACCGTGCGATAGACAGCAATGGTGATACTGTTGAATTCTATTTCAGCAAAGACCGTGATCTAACTGCAGCCAAACGCTTTTTGCGCAAGGCTTTGGCCAGGCATGGCAGACCGGAGCGAATTACCATTGATGGCAGTCAGACCAATCGCACTTCTATCCTGCAATGTGATGCTGGGAACCGGCTCCGACAGCGCCGGCGTGCCAATCGGAACGGAATATTCACCTCTTTTACTTGTCCAATATCGCCCCCTGATTACGGATTAGCACTTGGCCTGCCCGACGCTGGCCGGGGTTGCAAAGGGTAGGCCAAGTGCGGGTGAATAGCTCTTTCGGCTTTAGCTTTGGGAGCGGTTTTTAAAGCGCCATGAATCGTTGCCTGTCTCTACTATTTCGCAATGGTGCGTCAGGCGATCTAGGGTCAGGACTCGTTAAATCCAAGCCAGAAGATCACGGCTGCAGCGAAGCATATGCTTGAGAAGAATGCGTGGGCGCATGGGTCGTATCGTGTATGAATTCTCCTCCAGTCCTTAAGCTTGCCGAACATGTTTTCGATTTTGTGGCGCTTTTTATAGAGCACCGGGTCATACGGGATGGCGAGTTTGCGGTTTGCCCGAGATGGAATGCACGCGGTAATCTTACGGGCTGCCAAGGCGTCTCGAAACCAGTCGGCGTCATACCCCTTGTCAGCCAACAAGGATTTGGCCTTGGGAAACGCGGGAAGCATCTTTGCCGCTCCTTTATAATCGCTCATCTGCCCTTCGCTCAGAAGCAGGATGAGTGGTCGACCGTGATCATCGCAGACGGCATGCAGCTTAGAGTTCAGCCCGCCTTTGGTCCGCCCAATACGTCTGGGAACATCCCCTTTTTTAGCAGACTGGCTGCGGTACGGTGGGCTTTCAAGTGGGTGGCGTCGATCATCAGTTGTTCGAGCTTACCGCGTTTGGCGGTCAGTTCGGCAAGAATGCGGTTGAACACGCCCAGCCTACTCCACCGGATGAAACGGTTATAGATCGTCTTGTGTGGACCGTATTCTCTCGGTGCGTCACGCCAACGCAGCCCATTGCGCAAAACAAAGATGATGCCACTCAAAATTAGACGGTCATCAACGCGCGGAATGCCGTGCGACAGCGGAAAATACGGTTCGATGCCGCGCATCTGCACCTCTGAAAACAACAGTAACTCACTCATCGCGGAACTCCTTTCGATCCAAATGAATCAAAGCCTCCGCAGAGGTGCAAGTTATTTAATAGGTCCTGACCCTAGGAGTGCAGTTGTCATTTTGGCATCACCAAAGACGGTGGGCCACTCACCGAACGCCAGATTTGTGGTGACGATGATCGAGGCCCGCTCGTAGAGGCTGCTGATGAGATGGAAGGGGAGCTAGCCACCAGCCTGGGCGAACGGGAGATAGCCCAGCTCGTCGAGAATAACAAAGTCGAGATGGTTGAGATATTCCGCGGTCCTGCCTTGCTTCCCGTTGCGTGTTTCAGTTTCAAGGCGATTGACCAGATAAACTACATTGAAGAAACGGCCACGTGTGCCATTGCGATTGAGTGCGCGCGCAATGGCAATGGCCAGATGGCTTTTTCCTGTTCCCGTGCCACCAACAAGAACAACATTTCTTTGATCGCTAACAAAAATGCCTGTGGCCAGCTCGCGAACCAAACCTTCGTTGATTGGGGTGCCAGTAAAGTCGAAGTCCTCAATTTCTTTAGCAAGAGGTAATTTGGCAATGCTGAGCTGGTATCGAATGGAAGGTGCTTGCTTTTCTGCAATTTCCGACTGCAACAGCTCACCCACAATACGGGGCAGTTCGTGCTGCCATTTTATGCCATTCCCCATCACCTCGTCATAGGCGCTGCGCATACCATAGAGCTTCAGCGTTCCCATGAGTTCAAGTACCTGCGTGCGTTCCATCAGCTTGCCCTCCTAAGGCTGTCATAGCTTGAACAGTCGGCGATTGGTTCATGCATCAATCGAAGTGCGTCTAGGAGTTGGAGTGTTGGAGCAGGAACGGGATCTCGACTGCGTGCGAGGATATTGATGATAACCGCCGCAGAACAAACGTTATGATCAAGCACTTCCTGGCATGCAGCATCGGCATTTGCCAATCCGTCGGAAGGTACGCATGCGAGGATGGTGACCATCTGCCAATCACCATCGTGAGCGCTCTGCAAACGTTTGCGGTTTTTCTCCATAGCGGCTGGTAAAACCCAATCGCGGAAAGGTGCGCCATTGCGTAGAGCGTCAGGTTTTCGAGCAAGAACAGGCACATAATGCCATGGGTCATAGACCGTTTCTCCTCAATTAAAGCTACGCGTATGCTCTGCGACCTTCACACCATCCTGCCGGATGATAATCCGATCTGCATAGACATAAACCTCTACAGGGCGACCAACTGCAGTTGAAACAACCGAGTATTTATTGTTGTCAAAGCGAACGGTGCAGGTTTTGGATATCGACGCTGGAACACAGTGAAAGCCGTCGAATGGGCCAATATATGGTACGAGACTTTTTCGTTCTTCCGCAAATACCTGCCAGATCATGCACTGTGTTTGTTCAGGATGACGATGTGCTTTTGCATAAGCGATACATTTATCGAGAAGCCAGACTTTGAGCTCTTCCAAACTTCTGACCCATAATCGCGGTGTAAAAAACCGCTCTCGAACCAAGCCCACCTGGTTCTCGACTTGTCCCTTTTCCCAACCTGATGCCGGAGTACAGGCAACAGGCTGAACAAGGTAATGACTGCACATTTGCTGGAACCGACGGTTATATTTCCTCTCTTTCCCGACAAAAATGGCATCAACAGCCGTTTTCATATTATCGTATATGCCGCGCGTACAAGCACCACGGAAAAACACAAAAGCTTTGTCATGCGCATCGAATACCATTTCCTGGCTTTCGCGCATGTAAGCCCGCGTAAACATCATCCGGCTATGACACAATCGAACGTGCGCAACCTTGATTGCGTCGTCACGCCATTGAGCCGAATAATCTCATGGCTCCAATCAAACTGATAAGCTTCGCCCGGCGTGTAATAGAGCGGAACGTAAGCGTCACTTGTCACTAATCCGCGTTTCTTAGGCCATGACTTGGCATAGCAGCGGACCGTGTCATAGCTCCCTTCATAGCCCAGCGACCGAACTTCTTCATAAATGCGGATAAGCGTCAATCGCTCACGAGATGCCTTACCTTCGTTGGAAATAAGAAAACGTTCAACGTCCCCCTTCCAAGACTCCATTCTCGGAAAGGGCTGATGTTCACGCTTGTAAGAGAACTCCGTCGCATCAGATCGCAGTATTTTGCGAACCGTATTACGAGAAACATGAAGCTCTCTGGTGATCTTCTTTACCGACCAGCCTTGAACATGGAAGGCGCGCCGGACACGAGCAATCGTATCCACTTTTTTAAACTCCCTACTCCATCCGCTGACTAAAAGTCAGATACTCGGATGAAATCTAGCAGGGATCAAAATTGAATATGTATTCGCCCGCTAGTGGGGGCAATATTCAACGCCGAAACACACATCGGCGCGTCGATGACCTCTGTTCTGGATCGCCACTTTCTTACGGCCTTTTCGTTGATCCCATAGCGCCGCGCGAGTTCTGCGACCGGAGCTTTCGATCGCTGTAGCTCTGCTCTGATGATGTGCGCGGTCTTGGCGCTGCCATGAAGAAATTGGACCATAGCGCTTTCATCTGTGAAGCGGGAAACAATACACCATCAAACTCCGGGAATAAACACATTCAACAGCCGGAATTGCCTGCCGTCTTCCAACCGATCCGCCATGAAATCCATGGACCAAATCAAATTTGGCGCATCTGGCACGGCCAGCGCATCGGGTTTGTCGCGCTGCAACCGCTTGCGTGGCTTGATCCTGAGGTTCAGTTCCAGCTCACGGTAGATGCGGTATACGCGCTTGTGGTTCCAGCGATGCCCCCGGACATTGCGCAGGGAAAGAAAACAAAGACCAAAGCCCCAGCTCTTTTTCGCCCTCGTTAGCCCGATCAGTAGATCGGCGATCTGCTCGTTTTCTTCGTTCAACTTGGCGCTGTAACGATAGCAGGTCTTCGCTGATGACCTTGCCCCGTTGAAATAATTCATTTTGAAGTAAGCTCTGGGCCTCTCAATGAGCCAGAGCTTACTTCAAAATGAATTATTTCAACGGGGCAAGGTCAATATGCTTCCGGGTTGGTTTTTGTGGAACGCCAAAAGCCTCCTTACGGAGGCTTTAAGTATTTGTGTTTGTTTGGTTTTTCGGTTGCGGGGGCAGGATTTGAACCTGCGGCCTTCAGGTTATGAGCCTGACGAGCTACCGGGCTGCTCCACCCCGCGTTATTGTTTGATTTGTGCGATATTTTTTTGTTTTTTTGCGATTGGACTGTTTTGCATGTTTTTTGAGAAGATGTTTTTGTGTGCTTTGCAGACCTGGCAGCGACCTACTCTCCCGCGTCTTGAGACGAAGTACCATTGGCGCTGGAGCGTTTCACGGCCGAGTTCGGAATGGGATCGGGTGCAGCCGCTCCGCCATAACCACCAGGTCGGCGAAGAACACAAATATGAGAAGCTGGTTTAGGGCAGCAGGGCAATAAGGGATTATGTTTTCCTTAGCGTGTCCTCTGCTCTTTTGTCTTTCATGCACTGATAAAATAAGCACACGACTGTGTGCCGGCGCTTTTGCGCCGCCCTCGCGGAGGATCAGCGGCGAAGCCGCGTACGATCCGTGAGCGCTATCAATCATCGAACTTCGTTCGATGGATATTGTAAATGGGAGTGATCAAGTCGATCGAGCTATTAGTACCGGTAAGCTACATGCGTTGCCGCACTTCCACACCCGGCCTATCAACGTGGTCGTCTTCCACGGCTCTGATAGGGAATACTCGTTTTAAGGTTAGTTTCCCGCTTAGATGCCTTCAGCGGTTATCTAGTCCGTATATAGCTACCCTGCTATGCGGCTGGCGCCACAACAGGTCCACCAGAGATACGTCCATCCCGGTCCTCTCGTACTAGGGACAGATCCTTTCAATATTCCTACACCCACGGCAGATAGGGACCGAACTGTCTCACGACGTTCTGAACCCAACTCACGTACCGCTTTAAATGGCGAACAGCCATACCCTTGGGACCTGCTCCAGCCCCAGGATGCGATGAGTCGACATCGAGGTGCCAAACAACCCCGTCGATATGGACTCTTGGGGGTCATCAGCCTGTTATCCCCGGCGTACCTTTTATCCGTTGAGCGATGGCCCTTCCACGCGGGACCACCGGATCACTATGACCGACTTTCGTCTCTGCTCGACTTGTCAGTCTTGCAGTCAGGCAGGCTTATGCCATTGCACTCGACGAACGATTTCCGACCGTTCTGAGCCTACCATCGCGCGCCTCCGTTACTCTTTAGGAGGCGACCGCCCCAGTCAAACTACCCACCATACACGGTCCTGGACCCGGATAACGGGTCGCAGTTAGACATCCATATAGGCAAGGGTGGTATTTCAAGGATGACTCCACAATGGCTGGCGCCACTGCTTCAAAGTCTACCACCTATCCTACACATGCCGACACGAATGCCAGTGTAAAGCTATAGTAAAGGTGCACGGGGTCTTTCCGTCTAACCGCAGGAACCCCGCATCTTCACGGGGAATTCAATTTCACTGAGTCTGCGTTGGAGACAGCGGGGAAGTCGTTACGCCATTCGTGCAGGTCGGAACTTACCCGACAAGGAATTTCGCTACCTTAGGACCGTTATAGTTACGGCCGCCGTTTACCGGGGCTTCAATTCAATGCTTGCACATCTCCTCTTAACCTTCCGGCACCGGGCAGGCGTCAGACCCTATACGTCGTCTTGCGACTTCGCAGAGCCCTGTGTTTTTGGTAAACAGTCGCTACCCCCTGGTCTGTGCCACCCCCACCTAGTTGCCTAAATGGAGGTCACGCTTCTTCCGAAGTTACGCGTGCATTTTGCCGAGTTCCTTCAACGCAGTTCTCTCAAGCGCCTTGGTATTCTCTACCAGTCCACCAGTGTCGGTTTAGGGTACGGTCTATATGCAGGAGCTATTTCCTGGAACCGCTTCACTGCAAGATCAATCCAATAAGACCTCACAATACACGCAATCCGTCACTACCTGCAGGCCCACGAATATTAACGTGGTTCCCATCGACTACGCCTTTCGGCCTCGCCTTAGGGGCCGGCTAACCCTGCTCAGATTAACTTTAAGCAGGAACCCTTGGACTTTCGGCGAGGGAGTCTCTCACTCCCTTTATCGTTACTCATGTCAGCATTCTCACTTCCGATACCTCCAGGATGTCTCACGACTGTCCCTTCGCAGGCTTACGGAACGCTCCGCTACCACGCACATTAAGTGCATCCACAGCTTCGGTGTATGGCTTTAGCCCCGGTACATTTTCGGCGCAAAGACCCTTATTTAGACCAGTGAGCTGTTACGCTTTCTTTAAATGATGGCTGCTTCTAAGCCAACATCCTGGTTGTTTTGGGATCCTCACATCCTTTCCCACTTAGCCATAACTTAGGGACCTTAGATGGTGGTCAGGGTTGTTGCCCTCTCCACGACGGACGTTAGCACCCGCCGTGTGTCTGCCCAGTAGTACTCCTCGGTATTCGGAGTTTGATTAGGATCAGTAAGACGGTGAGTCCCCATAGCCCATTCAGTGCTCTACCCCCGAGGGTATTCGCTGGACGCTCTACCTAAATAGATTTCGCGGAGAACCAGCTATCTCCAAGTTTGATTGGCCTTTCACCCCTAGCCACAAGTCATCCCAATCTATTGCAACAGATACGGGTTCGGTCCTCCAGTACATGTTACTGTACCTTCAACCTGCTCATGGCTAGATCACTTGGTTTCGGGTCTAATCCGACGAACTGAACGCCCTGTTCAGACTCGCTTTCGCTGCGCCTACACCTACCGGCTTAAGCTCGCTCGTCAGACTAAGTCGCTGACCCATTATACAAAAGGTACGCTGTCACCCAGAACAAATCTTGGGCTCCAACTGTTTGTAGGCATTCGGTTTCAGGTACTGTTTCACTCCCCTCGTCGGGGTGCTTTTCACCTTTCCCTCACGGTACTGGTTCGCTATCGGTCATGCACGAG
>NZ_CP154468.1:1432500-1538194 GCF_039545455.1 Brucella sp. BE17
CCAGCCGATCTAACACCCTTGACCGCATTGGCACTGGGTGTTCTGGCAGAAGAAGCTGGTATTCCGGCAGGCGTTTTGCAGATCGTCACCGGAAAATCCCGTGAGATTGGTGCGGAACTCACATCAAGTGAAGTGGTGCGTAAACTTTCCTTCACTGGTTCCACGGAAGTGGGCCGTGTTTTGATGGAACAATGCGCGCCAACCATCAAGCGCCTGTCACTGGAACTGGGCGGCAACGCCCCTTTTATCGTATTCGATGATGCCGATCTTGACGCAGCCGTCGATGGTGCGATGACTTCCAAATACCGCAATGCGGGCCAGACCTGCGTCTGCGCCAACCGCATCTATGTGCAGCGCGGAGTCTATGATCAGTTTGCCGAAAAGCTTGCCGCCAAAGTCAAGGAACTCAAAGTCGGCAACGGTACGGAACCCGGTGTCGTGATCGGCCCGCTGATCGAAGAAAAAGCGCTCACCAAGGTCAAAGCCCATATAGAAGACGCCGTTTCAAAAGGTGCAAAGCTGGTGACCGGCGGCAAGGAACTGGGCGGACTGTTCTTCGAGCCGGGCGTTTTGACCGGCGTAACGTCGGACATGATCGTGGCCAAAGAAGAAACTTTTGGCCCCTTGGCACCTCTGTTTGCCTTCGACAGCGAAGAAGAAGTCGTCAAAATGGCCAATGATACGATCTTTGGATTGGCCGCATATTTCTATACCGAGAATTTCAGCCGCGCCATTCGGGTCGGTGAAGCGCTCGACTACGGCATGGTCGGGCACAATACCGGACTGATTTCCAATGAAGTTGCGCCGTTTGGCGGTGTAAAACAATCCGGCCTCGGGCGTGAAGGCTCGAAATACGGCATCGAGGAATATCTGGAAACCAAATATATCTGCAGCGCCTATAAACGATAAAGGACCTCAGTGACAGAAAGCGGCGGCGCGCATTGTTCGCGCCGCCTTTTTTATTTATAGACGGCACAACCGCAACAACGGCGCTTCGCCGCAAAATATCCGGACATTCCATGTTACGCCGCCTCTACGACTGGACTATTTCGCTTGCCGCACGAAAATCCGCCGAATGGTGGCTCGCCATTATCGCTTTCGTGGAAAGCTCGGTTTTTCTGGTCCCCGCAGATATTTTGTTTTTGCCAATGGCGCTGGCCCGCCCTGAACGCGCCTATCGCTACGCCTTCGTCGCCACATTGTTTTCGGTTCTGGGCGGCATTGCAGGCTGGTATCTCGGGTTTCATGCCTATGAGCAGATCGCCAAGCCTGTGTTGGAAATGTATGGCAAGCTCGATACATTCGAGCAATTGCGTGGCACCACCAGCGCCGACACCATCTTGCTGATGCTCATCACATCCGGCCTCTCGCACCTGCCGCCCATCAAGGTGGTGACAATTTTGTCGGGTGCTGCAGGGATCAATATCTGGCTGTTCATCGTCTCGGCAGTGATCGCACGCGGTGCGCGTTTCTTCCTGCTTGCCTGGCTGTTACGCCGTTATGGTGAACCGATCCGCGAATTCATCGAAAAACGTCTGGGACTTCTTGCCGGTCTCTTTGCGATTTTTCTGATCGCGCTTTTTTTCGCCGTAAAATATCTTCATGGATAAGCGGATCAGGATAAAATGCGACACGCTTTAAGCCGCGACAGGACGTTTTACATGGCATTCGCACTCAATAATCCGACCGGAAAAATACAATTCTGGACTGCCGGAATTTTAACGCTGGGGCTTGCGGCAACAGTCGGCACCGCGCTCGGCTTTGAGCATATTGGTGGCTTCATGCCCTGCAAGCTCTGCCTCGAACAACGCACGCCTTATTATATCGGTATCCCGATTGCCGCATTGGCGTGGATTTCCGTGGCGTGGATTTCAAGTGGATTGAAATGGCGATCCATCCTGATCCGTGGCCTTATCCTGATCGCCGCACTGCTGATGACCTATGGTCTGGCGATGGCAATCTTTCATACCGGCGTGGAACTCAAATACTGGGCGGGACCAGCAGATTGCAGTGCTGCTTCGATTAAAATCACGCAGGATGCCGGTAATCTCTTAAGCGATCTGAACGCCACACGCCCCCCTTCATGCGACAGTGCGCCGGGGCATTTCCTTGGCCTGTCCTTTGCCGGATGGAATGTCGTCGCAAGTTTTCTGTTTGCAGCCGTCGGCTACTATGGGGCTTTTGCAAAGGGTCGGAAATAAGGAAACAAAGACTGCGGGCTACGGCTCCAGTTCGACATCCCAGTAAAGGAAATCGAGCCAGCTTTCGTGCAGATGGTTGGGCGGGAAAAGACGTCCGTTATTGTGTAGGTTCTGCATGTTGGGCATGACGGGTTTCTGCCGTGGCCACATGCGGGCGCTGGCGGGCATCAGGCCACCTTTACGCAGATTGCAGGGGGAGCAGGCGGCAACCACATTTTCCCATGTCGTCTCGCCGCCATGACAGCGTGGAATGACATGGTCGAAGGTGAGATCATGGGGGGAGCCGCAATATTGGCATTCGAAACGGTCGCGCAGGAACAAATTGAAGCGCGTAAAAGCCGGATGGTTTGGCGGCTTCACATAGTCCTTGAGACAGATGACGCTTGGAACACGCATGGAAAACGACGGGGAGGACACGATCTGATCGTATTCGGCCACAATATGGACGCGCTCAAGAAAAACCGCCTTGATCGCGTCCTGCCATGACCAGAGCGATAAAGGGTAATAGCTCAGCGGACGATAATCCGCATTCAGGACCAGCGCAGGATAATTGCTGCTCGATACGGTCCGGGGAGAGACGGCAACATTCAAAGGCGCACCTCCTTCAGAGCATCTCCCGAACACCGTTTCACACGTTTCGGGACATACTCTTCATCCGAGCGCCTCGCGTCCTTCATGGGCGCAACCCACGACGCTCCAATCTGGTTAAGGCGGCATCACAATGCACAGAGGATCGAGGATCTGCGAATCGAAATACCGTCATCACCTGATGGAAATAATGTAAGCGCGACGTGACAGGATTGTGAAGCAGAAACGTATTTATCCGTTTCATAACACGCAAGTTTTACAGAAGCGGCACCGCATCACGCCCCTTGATTGCAGCGTAATAAGCCCAGAACAAACGGGCTGCCACGCCGCGCCATGGCGACCAGCCTTCCGCAAGCACGCGCAAGGCCGCCGCATCCGGGCGAATATCATAGGCAAAGGCATGCCCAACGGCTGCCTGAAGCGCCACATCGCCCGCCGGAAACACATCAGTGTGACCGGCTGCAAACAGCAAATAGACCTCTGCGGTCCATGGTCCGATGCCTTTGAGTTCAGTCAGTACGGCAATGGCTTCTTGCGCATTGAGATCGCAAAGACCATGCAGGTCAATTGCATTATTAGTGAGCGCTTCACTGACAGCCAACAGCGTACGTTGTTTGGGCCGCGAAAGTCCGGCAAGCCGCCAAGCCTCCTCGCCGCCAGCGACATAAGTTTCCGGCGTCAGCGGGTCGACTACCTGTTTGAGCCTGCCCCAGATCGCGCTCGCACTCGCGGTCGAGACCTGTTGGGCCACGATGATCGAAGCAAGGCTTTCGAACCCCGGTTTCGAGCGACGCAATTGCACCGCATTGGCGCGAGCGCGGATTGCTGCAAGACGCGTGTCGAGAAGAACAAGCACATCAAGCCCCGCTTCAACATCGTCCAATGTCTCGATCCGCTGCATGATCCCACCTTTCATTCTGCTAATGGTCAGCGTAGCAATGGAAGTTAATGACAATCAACTGACTCGGCACAACTCATGTCTCGCCCCGTATATCGTTTTGCGCCAAGCCCCAATGGCAGACTGCATCTTGGCCACGCCTTTTCCGCGCTGTTGAACCAGCGCATGGCGAAAGATACGGGCGGGCGTCTTCTTTTGCGCATGGAAGACATCGATGCGGCACGCTGCACGCCCGCACTTGAAGCGGGCATCTATGACGATCTCTATTGGCTTGGCCTTGAATGGGAGCAGCCGGTGCGCCGTCAATCGGAGCATTTTGCCGAATATCGCAATGCGCTGACTCGTCTCGCCGATATGGACCTTGTCTATCCGGCGTTTTTAAGCCGTGGCGAAGTGCGCGAGCGCATCGGAGCAGTTTTGGCCACGGGCAATAAATGGCCCTGCGATCCCGATGGTACGCCGCATTACCCGCAAGGCGAACGCAGTTTGAGCGAAAAGGAACGCATGCACCGCATCGCCTCCGGCGCACCCTATGCATGGCGGCTTGATATGGACAAGGCGCTTGCCCAATTGAATGATGCGCTTTTGTGGCATGAAAGCGGTGCCGGACCAGAGGATGAAACAGGCATGATCCGCGCTGATCCGGCGCGTTGGGGCGATGTGATATTGGCTCGAAAAGACACGCCCACCAGCTATCATCTTTCGGTCGTGGTGGACGATGCGTTGCAAGGTGTAACGCATATAGTGCGCGGGCGTGATCTTTATCATGCGACCGCGGTGCATCGCCTTTTGCAAACATTGCTGGGACTGCCAGAACCGCAATATCATCACCATACGCTGATCCTTGCAGAAGACGGGCAAAAACTCTCCAAAAGCCGCAATGATACGGCCTTCGAAAGCCTGCGGGCACAGCGTTGGACACCATCCGACATTCGCTCAAAGTTGAAACTCTGATGGTATTTTCGCCTCAGCGTCACAAATGATGTGCTTTGGTAGCGATTGACGAAAGTCTTTCAAAGCGCTTGAGTGCCAATCAGAAAAAGCGTTTCGAAGGAGCCAAGGCCATGAGCAATTACGTTGAGATCGAAGGTTTGCGTGTTGCCCCGGAACTGGTAGATTTTCTGGCACAGGAAGCAGCACCGGGCACCGGCGTAGAACCGCAAAAATTCTGGCAGGGCTTTGCCGCCATTATTCGAGACCTTGCACCGAAAAATCGGGCTCTTCTGAAAAAACGTGACGCAATTCAGGCCAAGATCGATGACTGGTACAGACAAAACCGTGACAGAAGCTACAGCCCGGTCGAATACCAGAGTTTTCTGAAAGAGATCGGCTATCTGCTGCCGGAAGGTGACGCTTTCAAAGTCTCGACCGCCAATGTCGATCCGGAAATCGCCCATATTGCCGGTCCGCAACTGGTCGTGCCGGTGATGAATGCGCGTTATGCGTTGAACGCCGCCAATGCGCGTTGGGGTTCGCTCTATGATGCGCTTTACGGCACCGATGCGATTGCTGAAAACAATGGTGCGGAAAAGGGCAAAGGCTACAATCCGAAGCGTGGCGAAAAAGTCATCGTCTGGGCGAAGAATTTTCTCGATGAAAGCGCACACTTGGCCGCGGGCAAATGGGCGGACGTGACTGGCCTTGCGGTGAAGGATGGAACACTTGCCATCACGCTTTCTGATGGTTCGACTACCGGCCTGAAGGATGCAGGTCAGTTCAAGGGTTATAATGGCGATGCTGCACATCCGACACATGTGCTTTTGGCGCGCAACAACATGCATGTCGATATCGTCATCAATGCCGACCATCCGATTGGCCAAAGCGATCCCGCACATATTGCCGATATGGTTCTGGAATCCGCCATCAGCACCATTCAGGACTGCGAGGATTCGATTGCAGCCGTCGATGCGACAGACAAGGTTACCGTCTATCGCAACTGGCTTGGCCTGATGAACGGCAAGCTGGAAGACACTTTCGAGAAGGGCGGCAAGCAGATCACCCGCCGCCTTAACGAAGATCGCAGCTATACGGCCCCTGACGGATCAATCCTCACGCTCAAGGGACGCTCCTTGATGCTGGTACGTAATGTCGGTCACCTGATGACCAATCCGGCCATTATCGATGCCGACGGCAACGAGGTGCCGGAAGGCATAATGGATGCTGCCTTCACCGGCCTGATCGCGCTGCATGATATCGGCGCAAATGGTCGCCACATGAATTCACGCGAAGGTTCGGTCTATATCGTCAAGCCCAAGATGCACGGGCCGGAGGAAGTGTCCTTTACCAACGAGATTTTTACCCGCGTTGAAGCTTTAACCGGTATGAAGCCGAATACGCTCAAGATGGGGATCATGGACGAGGAGCGCCGCACCACAGTCAATCTCAAGGAATCGATCCGCGCCGCAAAAGATCGTGTCGCCTTCATTAATACCGGCTTCCTCGACCGTACTGGCGATGAAATCCATACGTCGATGGAAGCTGGTCCGATGATCCGCAAGGGCGACATGAAGCAGTCGGCGTGGATAAGCGCCTATGAGAACTGGAATGTCGATATCGGTCTTGAATGCGGACTGTCCGGTCATGCGCAAATCGGTAAGGGCATGTGGGCTATGCCCGACCTCATGGCAGCGATGCTGGAGCAGAAAATTGGGCACCCCAAAGCGGGTGCCAATACGGCATGGGTCCCCTCGCCCACCGCCGCCACCCTTCATGCCACGCATTATCATAAGATCGATGTTGCAGATGTGCAGGAAAAACTCAAAAGTAGGCCGCGCGCCAGTCTCGACGATATTTTATCGGTGCCGGTCACAACGCGCCCAAATTGGACGCCGGAGGATATCCAAAAGGAAATCGACAACAATGCACAAGGGATACTTGGCTATGTCGTGCGCTGGATCGATCAGGGTATCGGTTGCTCAAAGGTGCCCGACATCAACAATGTCGGACTGATGGAAGACCGCGCCACTTTGCGCATTTCCGCCCAGCACATCGCCAACTGGCTCCACCACGGCGTCGTGTCAGAGGCCCAGGTCATGGAAACCCTGAAACGCATGGCCAAAGTTGTCGATGGGCAAAATGAAGGCGATCCGCTCTATCGCCCGTTGGCTGCGGATTTCGATCAATCGATTGCCTTTCAGGCAGCTTGCGATCTCATCTTTAAGGGCCGCGAACAGCCCAACGGCTATACAGAGCCAGTGCTACACCGCCGCCGCTTGGAGTTGAAATCACGATAAACGAAAAAAAGTGCTTCGCCGTTGGCGAGGCGTTTGTTTCAGTTCATTTCCCTCACCTCATGCGCAACGGACTTGTCGACAAAAGCCATAAGCCCCGCATCGTCCGGATCAAGGCAGAGAAAACTATTGGCGTCGCCGAACAGAAAATAGCCATTGCGTAGGTTTAAGCCACCAATCAAAACCACACCAAATACTTCTGCACCCACACAGGCACTGTCTAGAATGAACCGTCTCAGAGAGAGGCCGTAATGCCGCCGTCGACATACAGCACATGACCGTTGACGAAGGAAGCAGCGTCTGATGCGAGGAATATGCAGGCACCTTGCAGTTCTTCTATCTGCCCCCACCGTCCGGCCGGGGTACGTTTTTTGAGCCATATGGAAAATTCATGGTCCGCAACCAGTGCGGCGTTCAGAGGCGTATCAAAATACCCCGGTGCAATGGCATTGCATTGCAGGCCGTGGCGTGCCCAGTCCGTCGCCATGCCCTTGGTCAGATTGCCGACAGCGCCTTTGGTTGCCGTATAGGGCGCGATTCCGGGACGCGCCAGCGCGGTTTGCACGCTTGCGATATTGATGATCTTGCCGGACTTACGCGTGATCATGTGTCTTGCAACAGCCTGAGAAACATTGAAAACTGACGAGATATTAGTTTTCAGCAGAAGTTCAAAAGCGTCGGCCGGAAAATCCTCCAAGGGTGAACGATGCTGGATGCCGGCATTGTTGACGAGAATGTCGATCGCGCACGCCTCAGCCTCTAACCTGTCAATTGCATCACGTACAGCGAAGTGGTCAGTCACATCGACCGCAAGAGTCGACACACCTTCACCCAGCTTTGCTGCGGCTCGGGCGAGCTTGTCTGCATCGCGTCCGTTGAGTATGACATTAGCGCCTGCTGCCTTCAGGCCCTCCGCTAGTCCGTAGCCAATGCCCTGACTGGAGCCAGTCACAAGTGCCGTTTTGCCTGAAAGATCGAATAGAGTATACGCCACGGTCATCTCACCTCAGTCCATTAATATCCCAGATTATTTTCAGTGTGGGAGACAGCCTCTTCAAACACCGCGGCAATCTCATCCACCTGCTCCTCATCGATGATGAAGGGCGGGCAGAATGTAATGGTATTACCCTGTGGGCGAAGAATGATACCGGCATTTCGGGCACGCTGGTCAATCTTTTGCAGAACCTGCCGTTCAGCCGCAAAAGGCTGTTTCGTCTGTCTGTCGGCGACTATTTCCGCGCCCAACAACAATCCCTTACCACGCACATGGCCAACGATTGAGTAATTTTCTGCAATGCGCTGCAGATGGGCAATCAACCTGTCCCCAAGCGTTGAAACGCGGTTCAAAACCTCCATTTCCCGGTAAAGAGCAATGGCCTCGGTAACGATGGCCGCACCGACCGGATGTCCGGAATTAGTAAAGCCATGGCCGAAATTGGTGCTGCCGCTATTAATACTTTTGACGGACTGGTAGATCTCCTGAGACACGGCAACCGCCGAGATCGGAAAGTAAGACGACGACAGGCCCTTGGCCATAGCCATCATATCCGGCTTGATTCCCATGGTATCGCAGCCAAACCACTGGCCGGTGCGACCGAAACCGCAAACGATCTCATCTGCCAGAAACAGGATACCGTACTTTTTCAAAATGGCCTGAACCTTGGTGAAGTAACTTTCCGGTGGAACAATCACACCAGCACCGGCGTTGATCGGTTCGGCAATGAACGCACCAATAGTTTCCGGTCCTTCGCGTAAAATCGCGTCTTCCAGTTCCGTTGCCAGACGTATGCAGAAGTCTTCTTCGCTCTCTCCTGCCACCGGGCCCTGATACGGATCCGGGCAAGCCACTCGCACAATACCCTCGCCCGGCAAGCCAAATTCGCGATGCATGTGCGGTAGACCGGTGAGCGAGGCGGAGAAGATTGTGGAGCCGTGAAAAGCCCGGTCGCGGGCGATGATCTTGCGGCGCCCCTCCTGTCCTAACGCCTTGAAATGCAGCCATGTTAGCTTGACCATGGTTTCAATGGCTTCGGAACCGGACGTGGCAAAAAAAACCCGCGCATCCTCAATGGGCACCAGCTCGGCAATGTCTTGGGCAGCGGTAATGGCAGCGGGAGAAGCCCGGCCGCCGAAGGTGTGGTAAAAACCAAGCGTTTCATAAGCCTTTGCCGCGGCTTGGGCCAAACGGTCGTTGGTAAACCCGAGAGAGGCGCACCACAAGCCGGCCATGGCATCCAGATACTTTTTTCCGTCACTGTCAAACACGTACGGCCCATCACCCCTGGCGATAATAAAGGGGCCTGACTGTTCGTGCTGGCTCGGGTTTGTCTGGGAGTGCAACGTGTATCTAATGTCGCGATCACGGAGCGAGTTGGAGCCGGAAATGATCATGAAAGGCCTCTATGTTGCAGGGACGGCTAAATGGCAATCACGGCGCGCTGACGGGTAGCATCTCTTTAGCGCCCCAACGGGTAACTGCTTTCGCGGGAATCGAATCTTTTGAAACCAAGGTTCGAATGATCTTATTTTTGTGGTATATCCAATTTGGTTTTACCACTTTTGTCAAGTTGCACTTTGTGCTTGCGAAGGATTCGGATAGACAAGGTTTTTGCTTACACAGGCTTGCTGATTGTAATAATCTGGCGAGTCGGAAGAAATGAGAGAACAATTTGTATGGCTCTGAGTAACACCCCGGAAACCATGAACGGCAACGAGACTTCCAAGGAAGCTCCTCCCCAACGGGCCTATGAGGGTGTGGCCAATGACATTGCGGCGATGATTCAGGCCAAATATGAAATAGGCGACAAATTGCCCGCCGAACGCGATTTTGCGACCCGTTTCAGTGTGTCGCGGCCAACCGTGCGTGAGGCGCTGCTGCGCCTTTCGCTGGCAGGTATGGTGGAAGTGCGCAAAAACAGCGGTGTCTACGTGACCAGCCGCCAGGAGATGGCCAATATAACCGAAGCTGGCACCGGCCCTTTTGAAAACCTTGATGCGCGCATTGCTGTCGAACCCGAGATCTGTGCGATTGCGGCGGGCAAGATGACCGAATCCACGCTGGCGCAGCTTGCTGACGCCATTGCCATGATGCGCTGGGAACATGCACAAGGCCGCGAGGCGGATGTGGGCGACCGCCGTTTTCACGTAACCATTGCGAGCGCCACCGGCAATGCCACGCTGGTGAGCATTGTTGATCAACTGTGGAAGACCCAGCTTGATTCCCGTATCTGGACCGAAATTCACCGCAGCATGCATATGCGTTCCTTCTGGCCGATGTGGCTGGCCGATCATCAGCGTGTTTTCGAGGCCTTACAGGCAAAGAACCCTGACGCGGCCCGCAGTGCGATGCTCAAACACATTCGCAACATCAAGGACACGCTTCTGAAAGAATCTTCACCGATGCGGTCTGGTCGGCTTGACGAATAGGCTAATGGATGGTGTTCCGTGCGCGGCCAGCCCCGCATGGAACTTTGTGACATCAGGCGGCTAGGAACGAGCGGAATTCCGGCGTTGACTGGCGTTTGAAGATTTCCTCCGGCGGTCCGTTTTCCAGAATATTGCCACCATGCATAAAGATGACGCGATCTGCGACCTTCTGGGCAAAGCTCATTTCATGGGTGACGACCACCATGGCCATGCCGGAGCGGGCCAGATCTTCCATCACACCCAGCACTTCACCTGTTAGTTCCGGGTCAAGTGCCGAGGTAACCTCATCAAACAACATCAGCTTCGGTTCCATGGCCAGAGAGCGGGCAATAGCGACTCGCTGCTGCTGGCCGCCAGACAGACGATCCGGATAGGCATCGAATTTATCGAGCAGCCCGACCTTGGCCAGAACCGCCTTCGCCTTTTGCTCTGCCTCAGACTTTGAAATATTCTTCACCAGCTTGGGTGCCAGCATGATGTTCTGACCCACGGTCATATGGGGAAACAGGTTATATTGCTGGAATACAATACCCACGTCCCGTCTCAGTGCCCGCAGTGACGCCGGCTCGTAATTCATGATGTGGGATGCAACCTCGATGCTGCCAGCCTCGATTTTTTCCAGACCATTCAGGCAGCGCAGCAAGGTGGACTTACCCGATCCACTGCGGCCCAGCAAAACAAGCACCTCACCTGCCGCCACTTCCAAGTTGATTTCATGAAGGACAACAACATCCCCGTAAGCTTTTTTCAGCCCTTTGACCTTAACGACCGGCATTCAAACGTACCTCCAGTTTGCGACTGAGCAGCGACAGCGGGAAACAAATGACAAAATAGATGACACAGACTACCGAAAAAACTTTCATGGGGGCCATGGTGGCATTGCTCATCATGGCGGCCGCGCGCATCAGTTCCATCATTCCAACAATACTGGTCAACGACGTGTTTTTGACGATCTGTACGAAGAAACCGACGGTTGGCGGCGTGGCGATGCGGATTGCCTGCGGCAGGACGACATGCTGGTAAAGCTGCCACGGAGTGAGCGCCAGGGCTTCAGCCGCCTCGAACTGGGTTCGTGGCACGGATTCAATTGCGCCCCGCCATATTTCTCCCAGAAAGGCCGAGGCAAAAAACGTCAGAGCAATAGCGGCTGCCACGAGCGGCGAAAGTGAAAACCCGATGAGGCTCAAACCGTAATAAATCAGGAAAAGCTGCATCAGCAACGGTGTGTTCTGAAACAGTTGCACATACGCGCCGCTTATAGTGCGTAAGATTGGCGACGAAGAAACCCGCGACAACGCAACGGCAAAGCCTACGATACCGCCCAACGCAAAAGTCAACAGTGACAGATACAATGTCCACTGGGCTGCCTGGATGAGAAAGAAAACATCATTGGATCCGAAATAACGCATATGCTCGGTCCCCTCACGCTTTAGGGCGGCGTGCGCCGCTGTAGCGCCATGGCCAGATGAAAGCAGCCAGCATCGACAGGATGCCACGCAGCACAAATGCGAGCGCAAAATAAATAACTGTTATAACCAGATAGGTCTCGAAGGTGCGGAAACTTTCCGACTGAATGCGACCGGCAACAGCGGTCAGTTCCTGTACCGCGATGACGGATACCACGCTGGAGCCCAGCATTTGCAACACGAACTGGCTGTTGAGCGACGGAAATACCTTGGCAAGAGCCGGTGGCAACTTGGCGTACAAGAAAACCTGATAGGGTTTCAGCGCCAGACTGTCGGCCGCTTCAATCTGCGACCGCGGAATGGATTCCAGACCAGCACGCACAATCTCGGTGATATAGGCTCCAAGATTGATGCTGAGCGCGATGCTGGCCAAGATGTAGGGCGATGGCCGGATGGGAAAACCGGCCCACATGGCAAGCTGAGGCAGGCCAAAGGCGACCATATAAAGCTGAGCCAGGAAAGGCGTATTTCTGATAACTTCGACATAGGTTGCGGCGATAGCTCGTGAAACCCGCCCACCCTCTGAGCGAGCCTTGGCGCAAAGAACCCCAAGCAGGAACCCAGAAATAGTGGCAATAACAGAGAGTTTAATCGTCATCAGCAGGCCGCTGACGATCAGATCGGATCTCTGGAAAACGGCGCCAAACTGGAAGACGTAATCCATCAGAACATCCTGAATTCGGAAGAGGATTGCCACACACGCCTGCCAGGGACAGAGATGTGTGGCATAGTGGTTTTAGCGAAAATCAGTTCAGGGCCGGCATATCGATACCTAGCCACTTTTGATGGAGCTCTCCAAGAAAGCCGCTCTTCTCATTAAAGAAGATCCATGTATTGACCCACTGCCGCAGATCCGCATCGGAACGGCGCATGGCAATGCCAGCATAAACTGAGAACGCATCAAACTTGCGTTCAAGCTGCAAGTCCGGAAAACGCTTGGCAAGGTCAGCCGCGACGCTTGTGCCGAACACGGTGGCATCAATCTGGTTGGTGGCAAGCGACTGGATGACAGTTGCGTCATCATCATAACGGCGTATATCTGCCTTGGTGGCAAAACGGGTAACGATATCGTCTTGCATGGTGCCGCGTGTAACACCTATGACCTTGCCTTCAGTTTGCTCAAAATCCTTCATTTCATTGGATTTTGGGGCAATCATCACCATCGGATACGATGTGTAAGGATTGGAAAGTGCAATGGTGGCGGCACGTTGCGGGTTGATGCCGACAGTGGCGATAACCAGATCCGCCTTGTTGGTGACAAGCGTCGGTACGCGGTTTGCGCCGGTTACCACAACCATATCCAATTCCACACCAAGATCCTTGGCAATAGCCTTTGCGATGTCGATATCCATTCCTTCAACCTGGTTGTCGGCACCGATCTGGCTGTAAGGTGGCACATCATTCTGAACGGCAATGGTGATCTTTTTCGCCGAAAGAATACGGTCGAGCGCAGATTGTGCCTGGGCTGGCATCGTGACGGTGGTGAAGGCTGCGACCGCGATAAGCGCTTGCATGGTTTTCTTTAAAAATTTCATGGCATTACCCCTCTTTTTCCGCTTTTCACGCGGGTTTGGCTGTCCTGTGGCCGGGAATGCCGGACGCACGGGTGATGAATAGATGAGACTACTGGAAACTTGCAAAATCGGGCCTTTGCCGGTGAACAGGCACAGCTTCTTCAAAGGCTTGGGAGACCTGCAAAACGCCGAGATCGTCAAACCGCTTGCCAACGATCTGCAGACCAATCGGTAGGCCGGCGCTATCAAACCCGCAAGGTACGACCGAGGCCGGATTTCCGGAGAAATTGAACGGATACATGAACTCTGCCCAAGCCATCCAGTCCCAGTCATGCTGCGGCCAGTGGTCGGGACGCATCTGAGTGGGCGGAAAGGCGGTAACTGAGCACGCAGGCGTCAGGAAGAAATCCCAATTCTCAAGGAAGCTCTGCATGTCGGCGAGGTAGTCATACTTCTCTTGACGGCGGTTTAGCCATTCCGAGGATGTGTAGTGGGCACCAGCCCGCATGCAAGCCACGTAATCGGCACCCATGCGACTTTCCCATTCCGGCAGGATGTGAAGACGACGTGCGTCCTTGGCTGTCCAAAAGAACCGGGCGAGATCTTCGCCCTTCGGACCCCATGACGGCGTGACTTCTTCAACCGTTGCACCCAGCGCTTTGAAGGCTTCTGCCGCTGCACGAATTGCCTTTTCGACGTCGGGATCAACACGAGCAAAACCAAGGTCGATGCTGAAGGCAATCTTCTTGCCCTTCATCGAGGTCTGCAGATTGGCCAGATAATCCGGCGGCATGGCCTCCGAACTGGTGTGATCGAGATAATGCGGGCCAGACATCACGCGCAGCATCATGGCGCTTTCAGCCGTAGTGCGGGACATGGGGCCAATATGAGTGCCATAATCATTATTTGACACCGGCACATGCGGCACGCGACCATAGGTTGGCTTGAGCCCAAAAATGGAGCAGAAGTGGGCTGGCATACGAATAGATCCACCACCATCCGAACCAAGATGCAGCGGACCAAAACCAGCGGATGCAGCAACTGCTGCACCCGCAGAAGATGCACCAGCATTCATTCCTTTTGCCCAGGGATTATGGGTTATGCCCAAACGCGGGCTGTAACTGAGGCCGGACCAAGCCATTTCAGAAGTCGTTGTTTTACCCAGAACCACCGCACCAGCATCCCGCAAACGCTTGACGACAACGTTATCTTCGGTGGCGACGTCAGTTGTTTCAGCATACCAGTTCGATCCCTGCTCCGTCTTGAAGCCTGCGAGATCATAGGCATCCTTGATTGTAACCGGAATGCCGAGCAATGGCTTGGAGACACCGCGCGCACGCTCTTGATCCGCCTTGGCGGCTTCGGCAAGCGCTTGATCTGCCGTGATCACCGAAAAGGCATTGAGATGCGGGTTGATCGCCTCGATACGATCAAGAATGGCCTTAGTGACTTCAGTCGCCGACAAGGCTGAGCTTTCATATGCTGACGTCAGCTCAATGGCCGACATGTAACCGATTTCAGCATATGTCGAAAAATCTGTAGTACTCACGAATTAATCCCATTTTTCTTATTATGAAGCTCAACAAGCGGCGCCACCGAAATTGGTCTAACCACTCTGGTAATTCCAGTATGACGGGAGTTTTAAATCTGTCAATTGAATTTTTGCGGATAGGAGGTTTAGGAAGCCATAGGGCCAACATCGGGAGAGTAGCCGGAAAACAAGGAGCTGAACTTTCGTGTTTGATCCCGGTATTCAATGGTGCATTATTTTCCCGTGAATGGAAGTGTGCGCTATGGGCCAGATTTACACGGAAGCACCACGACGACTGAGACAGCCCGTCGAGTAATGTACAATCGTCTAGAGAGTATGAGGGAACTTTCAAAGCGTTACAGGATCAACCACAAGACAGTAGCCAGATGGAAGAAGCGAACGTCCGTGGCCGACCTCCGTCCGGTGTGGGAGACCCACATTCCACGGCTTTGTCCTTGGAAGAGGAAGCCGCCAACGTCGCCTTTCACAGACATACATTGCTGCCGATTGATGACTGCCTCTACGCGCTCCAGCCAGCGATCCCGCAACAACCGGAACGGGTCAGACTAGTCCAATCCACCAAATGCCGGGACTAAACACTTAAGCCTATATTTGGATGCCCTGTCCCTCTGGTTTTAAAGGTACCGGTTTTCCCAGCAGAAAACCTTGTAGCTCATCACAATCCGTCTCTTGCATGAGAGACAATTGACGCTGTGTTTCAATTCCTTCTGCTGTAACCTGAATATCAAGCGCATGTGCGAGGCCGATGATCCCGCGCACAATTTTGATTGACTTCTCATCCTCATCGATATTGACGATGAATTGCCGGTCGATTTTGAGTTTGTCGATCATAAAGCGACGCAGATAAGCGATACTGCAGTAACCTGAGCCAAAATCATCAAGGACGATCCGGAAGCCACGCTTACGAAGATCTCGCACCGTAAGCGCACTTTGTTCGTCATCCATCATAATGTGTTCGGTCAGTTCGAGTTCAAACTGTTCAGGACTGCAACCAAATGATCTCACACTCGCCTCTGCCTGTTCTGCGAACGATGCAACCCGACATTGCTGCGGGGAGACGTTCACCGCCACGAATTCTCCAGGACGATGACGGGCAACACGGGCTGCGGCTTCAAGGACGTGCTGTCCCAGCTGATTGATCAGGCCTGTTGCCTCGGCCTGTGGCAGGAACTCTGCCGGACTCAACCAGCCATCTGTCGGATGGCGCCATCGCACAAGCGCCTCATGACCGACAAGGGTAAGATCGCGGCGAGAGAACAATGGTTGGTAATGCACAACAATCTGATCTTTGCTTTCCAGAGCTGTTGCCAGATCGTCTGCAATTGTCTGCTGGCGTTTTAATTCCTTATCGAGTGATGCTTTGAATGTATTGAAATTGGAGCCGCCAGAAACCTTTTGAAATTGCAAGGCGACATCAGCACGACGCACCAGCTCCTTAACCGGAAGCGGCTTTGCATCCTGATAAGATACACCAATGCTCAACTTTATCAGCACTTCCCGGCTTTTTAACAGGAAGGGCTCATGAACTGTCGCCAGAAGCCGTTTGCACAGCTTTATGACTGAATTTTTAGAAGTCGTGCCATTAACGAAAATCACAAATCCGTCTCGACCGGTTCGTGCCAAAATATCATGGCTGCGGATTTCATGCTTGAGACGGCGAACCAGTTGAAGAAAAAGCATGTCGACATCGTCTGTACCAAGCGAGAGACTCAACCGGCGAAAACGATCAATATCAATGGACAATATTGCGCACGAAGAGGACATTTTCGCAGCAAGAGGCTCAACCCTCTTTAAAAACACAACAAAATCATGAAGCGCATACTCGGACACGTATCATTCCTTTTCATCGATCACGATAGAACAAGGTACTTTTGGCCGATTAGCATGAAAATAGTGTCAAAAACGGAAACGCCCGCTCGTCGTTATTTAAATTTTGTGTATCAGGCTGCCTCAGGCTTAACAAACCATTCCCATCCACCCTTGTTGAGCGCTTTTCTACGATATAGCGCCTGGTCAGCACACCGCAAGAGAGTTTTTAAATCTGTTCCGTCCTGTGGCAGAAGGCTGGCACCTATACTGGCACCTATGCTGACAGAATTGGTGCCGAGATTTATCGGCAAGGACAGGGCGGCGGCGATGCGCGAGCAGACCTGTTCCGCTGTCTCTGGCGTGCGGATATCTGGTAGAAGAACCGCGAATTCGTCTCCGCCCATCCGGCAAACCAGATCACCGGCGCGCACACTGTCGCGCAACCGGGTCGCAACCGTTATGAGTGTTTGATCTCCCGCCTCATGTCCCCAACGATCATTGACAGCTTTAAAGCCATCAAGATCGATCAGCAGAATTCCGGTCATTGTCCCTTGCGCAGCTTCCGATTGGGCCAGCTGATCCCAGCGCTCCTGTAACATGCGGCGATTGGCAAGTTTTGTCATTATGTCTTCAAATGCCGATTGCCGTAAAGCCTGCTCGGCAATCCTGCGATCAGAAACATCGTTAAAGATAGCGATACCAAGCCCCATTTCATGAAGAAGAACACCACAGTGCTCAACGGTCTTTATTGCACCGTTGCGGCACAAAACTTCAATTTCAAAGGGGGCAATTTCTGAAATGCCGTGCTCGTGCATTTGCCAGAGATCCTGCCAGTAGGTTCTGGCTCTTTCTCGGTCGCGTTCACGCCGGTAGGTCTTGTCAATCCAGTCATCAACAGTCTCAAAACTTTTTTCTTCATAGCCGAATGTTGTGGTGAAGGCACGGTTCGTGAAGCTGATCTTTCCATCGGACAAGGAGGCCCAAGAAAGGGGAACCGGCAATGCATCAAGAATTATATGGAACTGCTGTGCGGTGAAGCCCGTCGCTCTTGCAGCCCGTTCTAGAAATTCCTTCATTCGGCGTCTCCACCTGCCTTCAACAGGCTGTTAATTTGACTCTAATCAATCCATCCATGGGCCAATAACGTCGAAAATATGTTTATCTTTGATGATGTATTATTTAAGTAAATTGTGTTTAATTAGTTCATCAATAAGCTCTGACTTAATATAGTGAGGACCATCAAAAATAAAGATATTGTATCCCCTCATGACTTTGATCTGGGGTAGCAGCTCATCGGCCGTGGCCGGGCGAAATCCCCTAATTCCAATCGGTCGGAATGCTTCGACAATAATCCTTACCCTTTGTTTTCCTAATCGCTTTACCAGCGCATCAGCATAGTCCCGCGCAACAGCGGGAGAGCGGACTTCCACGCCCACGCCGTCCTGAAAGAAAATTCCAACATCTGGCGGCAGCCAGCTAGCCACCCAATCTGCAAACTCCTTTGCGCCAATATTGTGGCCTTCATAGACACTGATCCATAACGGGCGTGGCAATTGTGCGAGCGCCTTTGGCATCAGTTGCGGCGCATCGTGCCATGATGAATCCACTTCGACAGGAAAATAGTAACCCGTAATATTAACAGGTAGCTTTTTGCGCGCTAATCTGGCCGACTGCTCGGCCAGTTCGAGAACATTTGCGCGCGCTTCCGGCTCCGAAAAACGTCCGGCAAGGCCAAGAATTACATTTTTCGCCCAGGGCTGTTGAGAGATGTCAAACCAATCGATGGGGGACTTCGGGTCGCCTCCTCCGCCGAGAAAAGAAATATTGTCCACTTGCGACCATTGTACCAGGAGCGTGTCGGCTCCAAGCTTGTCCCAATCGCCTTTGATTGCAGCCGTCGCATTATCAACCTGCCAGACAATTCCCTTGACCGGCATTTCATCCGCCCTCCAAAGCGGCGTGAGCGAACCGTTCCAGATACAATAAGAAACTATCGCTGCAACGGCTAGAACCACAGCCGGAACAAGGGTAACAATAGCCCATAGAATCCTTCGTTGCCGGGGTATCAATAGGAGCACTCCCATCAAAGCTTTTGTCGACGGAGCATCTCCTCTGTCAGGCACGCCCCATACAGTTGTTTCAGCTTGGCATCATGCCTTTTGACAGGCGCGACTGGACAGTCAGCGCCTGATCGAGTGCGTTCTGGCTGATAACGTTGCGTGCCACCAGATAGGCTCCCACCAGACCGTCCCGACTCGGAGAATAATCATGCATAGCTGCTTCAAGCGCACTTTGCGTGAGGATGCCTTCATCAACCAGCATTGCGCCAAGCAGTGGCACGCCTGCATCGATCTTGTCTGAACCATTTCCACGCAGGATACGCAGCCCCGCGTTGATGTCACGATCACGCACGATGAACTGCTGCGGCTTATAGCCCAGAACGGCCGTGACCTGGCTCACCCCTTCAGGAGACAGAGGCACCGATACCACAAGGCCTACCTTACCCGCTTCATCGGGTGCAAGAGCAAGAGTGCGCAAGCGGATGCTCAGATCGGCGGGAAGAAACGCTTTGCCCGCCAGAATCTCGGCCTCGCTGACGGAGGTCATTTCCAGACCGGCTTGAAAAGCCACGGCTTCCGCCAGAACTTCTTCTGCAAGCCAGCCTTCCTGAACAAGAATGCGGCCAAGTGGAGTATTCTTGTTTTTTTGCTTGTCGAGCGCAGAGTTGAGCTGATTTTCATCGATTGCCTGCCACGACATCAACAGATCGCCAAGCCTTTCTCCGGTCCCGACGAGCCCCTCGGAGGTCGGGAAATCGTGCATGGTCTTGTCCCAGACCAGCGGTCTTCCTGTGATTCTGTGGACAATATATTGCTTCCAGGCGCGCGACATTGCCATGAAATTCACCATGTTGCCGACCATCATGCGGGGAACGGACAAAAGTCCATGTTCCCAGCCAAACATACGACCGGTGAAATAGACCCGCTGCACAAGGCGAAGAATCAAAGCTATCGCATTGAGACCAAGGACAACACCCACCCAGCCCTGCAACGCAAGCAATGGCGGATACTGGATGCTGAGCAGTCCGGTCACGAAGGCGACCTGGAAGATGATATATTGTACCGCGAGAAAATAGGCGAGGATTGCGATGAAGGCAGTGACCATGCCCTTGCGATCGCGCATAAGAAAATAACGGTCCACCATTGATCCGCGCCAGCCAAAATAAGCCCAGCCCTGAAAGCATATGCCGAGCGACCAGCGAGCCTTCTGGCGGTAAGAAGTGCGGAATGTATTTGGGAAATATTCGCGCACGCTCAAAGGCATGCTCAAGGTCTTTTCCCGGGTGCGGCCATAACCAAACCAGCTTTTGCGCATGACACGATACTCGACGGGGAAACGCGCCAGAATTGAATGCATGCCGTGTGCGGAAAGGCGTACGCCGATATCGTAATCTTCGGTCAGTGTCTGTGTATTGAACGGCTGATTGTCCGTTTCGGAAGCCAACGTCAACAGCGCACGGCGAGAGAAACAGGTACCAACACCGGCAGATGTAACGGTTTTTGCGAGGCTTTCGCGCACGACAAGGTCTTTCGCGTGCCACTCAGCAAACTCATCCATATAGACCCCAGCCACCAGTTCATACCAGTTGCGTTCCAGTGAGCCAACGGGGATCTGGATCAGGTCCTTGCGGGGAAGCAGGTAATTGTAGAATTGCAGTTCAAGCGGATGCAGAACGTCCTCGCTGTCGTGCAGAACCACACCGGCGAATTCGATACCATGCTTCTGCTCATGCGCAAAAATTGCCTGCACGACCCAGTTCAGGCAATCTGCCTTGCAGGTCGGGCCATCATGCGGCACTTCCACGCGCACCAGCTGCCTGTAGCGGCGGCGCATCCTTTCGACTTCCTTGATCGTTGCGGCATCATTGCGATAGGTGCCAGCAAAGATCGTATAGGAGCGGTAATCGAGCGTCTGCACCATGTTTTCCAGCATGGGCGCGATGACGTCATATTCCAGCCATGCCGGAACCATGATCGCAATATGCTGTTCGGGGCGATTGCGCAATTGTTCAGGCCGCAGCGGCTGATAGCGCCGCTTGATGGTGAACGTGCGATAAATCTCTCTTACCCAGTACCAGACATCGATGAAAAGATCATCGATGCTGGAAATAAGGATAATAATAGAGACCGTAATCGCCGCATATTCCAGCCACTGATAATAATCAGCAAAAAGGTACGGCCAATAGAGAGACATTTATCCTATGCCTTTCAGTCGTTCTTCGCACGTTTACGCGCAAGATGCGCCAGAACAAAGACAAGAAGAAACGCTACGATCAGACCTGATGTAAGAAGCCAGGTTAGATTGTTAAGCCAGTTGGATGGATTAAGCAGCTTTTCCATAGTCAAGGTGCCGCCACGCCCGTCACCAGAAGCACCGGCGCTTAGATATGTTGGTGTCCCAGCGCTATTGACGGAAGCAATCGCACCTTGATCACCTACGACCGCAATATCACCACGCGGCAAGACGAAAGCTTTATTAAACTTTGGCCCAGTACCAACAGAGTTATAGGAAATGCCCGGCTCTGATCCTTTGGTAACGGCCTGAAGGACGCCGACATCGCTTAGTCCCGCAACATCATAGAAAACATTGCCCTTGCGATCTGCAATGGAAAGCCGATCCCCGCTGACCTTGACTGAATCCACGCCGCCCGCAACGGGAAGATCGAAGGCTAAAAAAGGCTTTTCAGGCGTGACCGTTGCCGAATTGGCAACGAATTTAAACTCGGCCATCGCGGGAGAAATACCCGATGCAGCAGCAACATCGATCAAAACCGGCAGGCTTTCGGTTGCTGTTTTGCCCCAGTTTTCGTCCGCGAGAACAACGGATTCGCCCGCAAGATGCGATATGAGCGTGCCGAAGTCTTCCGCCGTGCCAGCTTCCCGTAGTCGCATAGTGCTGTCTGGCAGAACTGCTACCGGATAGGCCTGCGGAATCTCACTGCATGAGCCGCTGGATGGCTGGCGTTGGAACTGCACGCGCACGGTATTGCGTGGCAGCAGCGCATATGCGGGCACATCAACCGAAATCAGTTCCGGGCGGCCATCGGCATCCAACTGCCGTGCGCCGAGCAGATAATCATTGAGGAACACCGAGGCGACCGGCAAAGTCTGCGTTGCACCCGGTGCCGCGGAGACTTTGATATCCAGACCAGATGGAACTTTTCCAGCAACAAGGCCATCGCCAAGATCGAAAGTCGTTGTCCAGTCGCCACGCGCCACGACGTCGATCGTGCTGCTCGCCTGATTGAGTGCGCCCAGCGATACGCTATCGGCATTATTCTCTGGCTTTGAAACGGTGTTCAGTATGAGACGGCTTGCTTGAGTGGAACGGCGCCAGAGGCTGTCAAAAATGCTTGCGGCATTGGTTGCCGCATCCGGTGCAACGGCAATAACGGGTCGTCCTGCGAAGCTTCTTACGGTCAAGCTTTTGGGTTCGACTGGGGCGAGAAGCGAATTGGTGTTTTCAGAAAACGCATCCAGTACTGTTTGCGTTTCCGGGTCTGCCGTCGTCAGTTCCTGCCCCAGTGCTGCGATGGCCCCTTTGAGTGGCGTTGTCAGGGCTTCATCGGCAATGGCGATGTTGGCCTTTTTGCCACCTGAATTCAGCAGAAGCCATGCACCGGCCTGTGCTTCGTTTGCAAGCGTCACTTTACCGCCCCGCGAAAGAACTGCGACGGACGGGACGGAACTCAACTCGGTCGGGATTTGTAAGCCGGCAGTATTCACCGTGTCACCGACTTTCGGTGCGGCAACGACCTCCACTTCCTTACCCGCACGCACCAGTGCGACACCGATCCGCCACGCGGCATCGTAGCTTTGTGTACCCGGCGCGTCCGAAGACACCAACAGGACGACCTTGCGCGGCAACGCAGACCAGACATCGGCCACAGTCTTAATCTGGGAAGGGTCGTAGCTGTATTCCAGATAGCTGTCCGGCGAGATTTTCAACACATTGCCGATTGCCCTATCGTCCTGACAAAGCTGTTCCCCGATCGCCGACGACCAGTTGATGCCCATGCGCACGAAGCCGCTGGGTCGCGGCGAACCATCAACGCCGATTGCGATGTTTGTCTTGCCTGCATCTTCCGTCAGGCCGCGCGCAGCCACGACATTGCCATCCAACGCCAGCGTATAGGTGGTGCGGCCCCCGTCGGCTCTGATATAGTCGCCATTGACCGCAATCGCCGGGTTTTCAAGCGCGATATTGGCCGGTACAGGCAAATAGATTTCGCGGCTTGCACTACTTGAAGCCAGAGAGAGCGCCTCATCAATGCCAAGGTCTTTGAGGCTGACTTTTTCAGTCACTCTGGTGGGCGAGACCAGCGACTGGAAAGCATTGCTGATTTCTCCTGCATTTGCGGCACCGCCAAGCGAAGTGATGAGCAGGCTTCCTGCAATTGAACCCATTATGGTGGAATTGAGCAGACGATGTTTGTTGAATACAGACTGAACCATGATTGCCCGTGCCTTTTCGAGAAAACCTAAATAAATCATGCCTGAAATGCCGGGAGAGGCATTTCCAGTAAGGATGCTGCAATGCGTTGGGAAGCAAGGCCGTCGCCATAAGGATTAACGGCGCGTGCGAAAGTGTCATAGTGGCCGGCGTCTTCGAGGAGACGCATAACCTCACCGACAATGCGGTCAGCATCAGTTCCCACGAGGCGCACTACGCCTGCGGTCACGGCTTCCGGTCTTTCAGTGACATCCCGCATGACGAGAACCGGCTTGCCGAGCGACGGCGCTTCTTCCTGCACACCGCCGGAATCGGTCAGGATAATGTCGGCCCGTTCCATGAGATAGACAAATGCAAGATATTCCTGCGGTGCGATAAGATGAACGTTATCGCGTTCGCTCAGCAGTTCATGCACCGTACCGCTGACATTAGGGTTTAGATGCACAGGGTAGACGATCTGCAGATCTTCCCGGCGCGACAGCTCCGCCAAAGCCTTGCAGATATTGCGGAAACCATCACCAAAACTTTCGCGGCGGTGGCCTGTCACCAGTAACAGGCGCCGCGATCGATCAATGAAGGAAAACGTCTTCTCAAGATTTGCCTTGATGACCGCATCATTCTGGATACGGGAAACCGTTTCCTTGAGGGCATCAATCACAGTATTGCCTGTTACCAGAATCTCACCGGCTAGCTTTTCTTCACGCAAATTGCTGGCGCTGGTGTCAGTGGGCGCAAAAAGCTTTGCCGAGACAATGTCGATCAGGCGGCGGTTCATCTCTTCAGGCCAGGGCTTGTTCAAATCATAGGTACGCAATCCCGCCTCGACATGGCCGACACGGATATTGCGGTGTTGAGCGGCAAGAGATGCGGCCATGGCTGAACTGGTGTCGCCATGTACGAGTACATAGTCCGGTCTGGTTGTGACCAGAACTTCATCCAGCCGCGAAATAACCCGACTTGTCAGCATATTAAGCGTTTGATTTGGCGCCATGACTTCGAGATCATAATCCGGCTTGATGTCAAACAGCGTCAAAACCTGATCGAGCATGGTACGGTGTTGACCGGTCACGCAGGTTATGGCTTCAATCCCGTCTTGTGCCGCAAGTGCTTTGACAACCGGTGCCATCTTGATCGCTTCGGGACGCGTCCCGAATACCGACATTACTCGCATTATCTCCACCCTGTTTAGTGTCTTCCCGTTTTCCGCAACGGAGATTATCCATATCTTTCGGGCTGAGACGGTTTTCTTGTAATGCCGTTTTCGCATCGGCACGCCCTTGCCTGACTGACGTCTCCCAGCTTAAGCCGCGATGCACTACGAAACATCAAGGCAACCGGATCACCGGAATTCGTTTCCAGAACTTCGGTCGACATTATCTCTGCCTCTGCGAAATCGTTCTCTTGAAGTTGCGCATGGATCAGCAGGTATCGATACGATTTTACATCCGCGGCCAGTCGCACAGCTTCTTCAGCGCGTTTTTTAGCGCTCGCGAAGTTGTTACGCTCAAGGGCGCGATAGACCTGATCGGCGCTGTGCCCTGCAGATTCCGCATCGGACACAACAGGCTTTTCAAGCTGGTTCGGCGCATTTTTTTGTAGTCGTGCCAGTTCAGACGCTGCAGTCGTTGCCTCTTCAGACCGTCCTGCGCGCTGCAATGCGTCGACCAGCAATGTATGCACCCGCAGCACTTCGGGCCTTTGGCGAATGGCTTCACGTACTTTTATGATGGCTGTGCAGTAATCGGCGCGGTTGAAGCCGGCATAGGCCTCATTGGCGACCTTATAAGCAGGACTGCTCAATGGAACATCGATGGTGGTTTTACTTTGCGCCGATGCCGTATTGCCAGAATATCCTGCACTATAAAGAACCGCCAAGAAACAGAGCTTCTTTACAAGTCGCAGAAAAGCGCATGAAGCCAGATAAAACTTACGACGCATGCTTCTGTTTTCCGCTATTTTAGATGTTGGCAACGTCAAAACCACAACAAATATCGCTAAATTATCATCAACTTATGGTTGTGCATTGATCCAAAAAAGAAAGCGCGTCAAGCGCTCGTTTGGTCACCTTACAGATTTAGAATCGCTATTAGCTTACAAAAAAGAGGGCGTCAATCGGATACCGCAGAAATAATGTTAATCACTATAAATGTGATTTATTCTGACAACCAATGTAAAAGCAATCCCCTTCTCGTCACGGCCCCATACTCGCCTCGCCTTTTTTTAATCGGCTACATCGCAGCGTGTTCACCAAACCCGGAAGACCTCGCGAATGTTGCGCGTATTACATCCACTTCCACCGTTTCCCCAAGCGATACTGCCCTGTGAACCGCGCTGGCTCCGATCAGCGCCTTGATAGCATCTTCGCCGGTAGCGAGCGGACTTGTACCGTGCGCGATCGCGTTCAAAAATGAGCGTATGGTCCCGACATAAGCATCATTGCATTCGAAGGGTATCTCAGCGATGCCACGGTTGGATTGATGCAACAGCCGCCCACCTGAACTCTGACCCATCATCGATTCGGCCACAATCGACCCTTCTGATCCAAGAATTGTCAAACGAGTGGTAACGTTGGCTGAAACAAAACTTTCGTGGCATTGCAGGAAAGCTCCACCACTCATTTTAATCGTATACATGATATGGTCATGTATACCGTTGCCACCAAGCATAAGAGTTCCGCCAATACCAGATGCAGACGTCGGCTCCTGCTCTAAAAGGTACCGCGCTAGATCGATACTATGCACGCTCAAATCTAGATAGATTCCGCCCTCTTCGACATTTTTGATACGCCATGTCTGCAAAGACGGCCTTAGAAGTGAGGCGTTAAGTACCGTCATCGAGCGGACGTCGCCGATCAGGCCCGATTGAAGGGACCGTTTGATTTGCTCGTGTGCGCTTTTGGCTCGTAAATGATGATTGATGCCCAATACGACGCCAGATTCAGCACATGCTTCTACCATCTCAACGGCGTCCACCAGGGAGGTCGCTATTGGCTTTTCACAGAGAATGTTTTTCTTTGCCCTGGCGGATTCGATGACCTGCGCCTTATGGCTCGAGTTAGCGGAACCGACGTAAACATGGTCTACTTCACAATCGTCTAAGGCTTGCGAGAGATCATTGGTAGCGAAAGGTATGCCCAGCTCAATTGCAAAGTATCTGGCGCGGCCAAGATCGGAGCTGACGATCCATCGAATGTCTCCTCCACAGAGCCGGACGGCATTCACAATGTACTCACGAGCTATTGTGCTCGCTCCTATGACAGCCCAACCGTTACGTTCCATTTTTGCCTCTGTTTCCCGCAGTGCCGTTGCTTCAGCGCGCCTATTGTAAAAATACAGGGATTGCATGGGGATTTCGCAGCAAGCCAAATTTGAGCGCGACGTTAAGCTGATCCGCGCCACTTTGCTTCCATTCGACAGGTAAGTATCCATCAATCTCTTCACATAAGATCAATTGGCAGCCGCTCAGCAGGTATCCCGGCTCGTGGGATGAGCGACGTGCTCAAACCGGCGGTTATCACCCAGCAATCCGCCCTTGCGGGCAGTGAGCGTTGCCTCTCACCGCGACGTAACTTTCGCCGTATTGAAGAAGTGCGGGAGGTCAACAAAACGCATGACACTTATCACAGTGTCGCATCAGGTGCGAAGTTATGCGTCATAAAGACGATTTTCGCGCAATTGTCCGACCGAGCTATGTCGCACTAACGTTCGGCTAGCGCGCTTAATACCGAAAAATAATGTGACGGTGCGGCAAGGGAACGACACATCGAGAGATCATGCATTTTAGTGTCCGTCAGTCGGCAAGTCCGTCAGGCGAACGCTCTTAACGCTCGGTGTACGAATTGGAGTTTGAAATGACTCGTTCTAAGACTATCACAGGCGGGATACTGGCTGGGCCAGCGATTATGTATATGACGCTGTTCTTTGCAGCACCCGCTGTTATTCTATTCATTTATAGCTTCTGGATTTCAGTTTTCTATAAGACAGTTCCAGATTTTGTATTTACGAACTACATCGCTTCAATCACCTCGCCTGTCTTTCTCAAGTTGACATGGAATGCGATCTTCATCGGGGTGGTGACGGCCTCAATCACATTGGCCGTATCGATCCCATTCGGATATTATCTCGTCTACGTCTCCAAATCGCAGATGATCCTCTACCTCGTGCTCATAACCTGGTTTTCCAGCTATCTGGTTCGGATCTACGCTTGGCGAACACTTCTCGGCACAAATGGCGTGATTAACACGGTTCTCATGAAAATCGGGGTAATCAGCGCGCCAATTGATGCCTTCCTGTTCAATTCTTTCGCTGTGATATTGACCCTCACGCACATTTATCTGCCATTCTGCATTCTTCTGGTTGTCGCTTCGTTTAGCGAAATCAAATCCGAATTGCTTGATGCTTCCCGAGATTTAGGGACATCAAACCTTGGAGCTTTTTTTCAGGTCATCGCTCCAAATGCCTCCAACGGTCTACTCGGCGCGTTCATGTTGACCTTCATTCTGGTCGCAGGCGACTTCGTGACCCCGCAAATGCTTGGAGGATCGTCAGGACAAACGACCGGGCTGCTCATTGCAGATCAATTCCGCAAAACAGGGAATTGGCCGCTCGGCGCAGCTCAGGCAGTGATTATGTTCATCATTTCTCTGCTCATCTACCAGGTTCTCCTCTTTACAGGTCGTTTTTTAGGTCTGATCCCCAAGCGCGGCTTCCGCAAGTAAGTCACGGAGATACGCTATTATGTTGCGATTTATTGTTTGGCTAACGATGGCTTTTTTACTGGCGCCTCTGGTGATCATCGTGCTGTTCAGCTTCCATGCCTCGCCGTCGCTCAGCTTTCCATTTACCGGCTTCAGCCTGAGATGGTATGGGGAAATCTTTGGCAACGATCAGCTTCGCAGCGCTGTTCTGAAGAGCCTGTTCATCGCATTCCTCACGGCGGTGGTGACCCTCTTTCTTGGTGCTGCAGCCTCGCTTGCCTGGGTGCGTCTAGGCAAAGTTGGACGCGGCATTATTGAGGCTCTCTGCATCACGCCTATCGCGTTGCCGGGTCTCTTCGTTGGCGTAGCGCTCCTTACTCTGTTCGCACAGGCCGGTATTCAGCTCTCGACGGTTACGATCGTTATCTCTCATGTCGTATTAGCCATCCCGATCATGATCGTTGCCATGCGTGCACGGCTCACCCTGTTCGATCCCTCGTTGGAGGAGGCCGCACGCGACCTTGGAGCATCACAGCTGCAGACCTTCCGGCGTGTGACGCTGCCATTGATAGCCCCCACGCTGATCTCCTCCTCTATCCTCGCGTTCGCTGTGTCGTTCGACGAGTTCGTTGTCACATCCTTTTTAGCTGGAACTGAGACAACGCTCCCAATGTATGTATGGTCAATGATGCGCCGCACGGTCACGCCACTCATCAATGCGGTATCTACGCTGGCTCTCGGCTTCTCAATCATAATTCTACTTGGTGCCTGGCTGATTCAAAAGGCTCGCAAATCATCGGCACTTTCAGGAAGACTGCTCTCAGAGGATCCCCAATGAACGCCTCAATTCAAACCACGGCCCCGATTATCGAGATCACAAACGGGCAAAAATCCTTTGGTGCTGTAAAAGCGCTGTCTGATATCAACCTTTCAATCAAAGACGGTGAAATTCTAACACTGCTCGGCCCCTCAGGCTGCGGCAAGACAACGCTCATGCGAATGATCGCGGGCTTCGACAACCTCACGGAGGGCGGTCTGAAGATCGATGGACGCGATGCGGTCCGCACTGCGCCGGAGCATCGACCGGTCAACATGGTGTTTCAGAGATACGCTCTGTTCCCGCACCTGGACGTATTTGACAATGTTGCGTTTGGTTTGAGGGTAAAAGGCGTTGAAAAGGCAGAGATCAAGGAGCGCGTCACGCGCATGCTCCACATCGTGCAGCTCGATAACTTTGCCAATCGCTATATTCACGAGCTTTCCGGAGGCCAATGCCAACGCGTTGCTTTAGCTAGAGCGCTTGTGAACCGCCCCAGAGTACTGTTACTCGACGAACCACTTGCCGCACTCGACCTAAAGATCCGCCAACACATGCTTATCGAGATGAAGCGTATCCACATGGAGACGGGCGCAACTTTCATCTACGTCACGCACGACCAGGATGAAGCGTTGATCCTTTCTGATCGCGTTGCGCTCATGGATCGCGGCCGGATTGTCCAGGTTGACCGTCCGGAAGTGATGTATTCGGGTCCGAAATCACTGTTCGCTGCCAAATTCCTTGGCGAGACGAACATCTTCGAGTGCGTTGTTGCCGATGCTTTGGCTAATCGTGTGAAAGTCCGGTCTGGTTTTGGCTCCGTTTTTGAGAGCCCTGAAACGGTCGAATGCCAACCAGGGCAGAAGATGTTTGTTTCTATCCGGCCGGAGCTTCTTAGCTTTGAGCCTAGCCCGGCGGGATCCTCCCAGTCTGCAGATGTGAAGATCGAAGACGTCACATTCATTGGAAGCCGCTCGTTCTACACCGTGGGTCTTCCAGATAACACGCGAGCACGCCTCCAGGTACAAAGAAACGGACGGTCCAAACTTCCGGCTGTCGGTGAGTCCGCTCAGATGTTCTGGGAACCTGAAAGCCTAGTTTTTTTGCCAGCTACGTAAGCAAATAGCCGCGCAACCAATACATACAAAATAAGTGTTGGCCGCATCAATGATCGCACTCTCCAGAGAGAAGCCGATAAATAACTCAAGAAGGGAACGTGAAATGAAGAAAATTTGGTCGACCGATGATATCCTCAATTCGGTTACTCTTAACCGCCGATCGTTTCTGACGGGCTCGACGGTCCTTGCAGCGGGCGCCCTGTCGGGCCCGTTTCTGCCGGGTGTAGCTCAAGCTGCAGCGAGCGGCGAGTTGCAAATCATGGCTTGGGAAGGATGGGAACCAATACCGGAACTGAAGGGCTGGATTGACGAAACCGGTGTGAAGATCACAGTCACAGCAATCGGCAACCAGGATGATGTTACCGCCAAGTTCAATACGGCTTCGCCTCCTCCGTTCGATGCGGCTGAATATAACCACGGATATGCTGATCTTTACATCGATGTTTTGAAAATCACGAAGCCGTTGGACAAGTCCAAGCTCCCCAATTACAGCCCTGATAACCTTTTTGACGTTTTTTATGACAAACCAACATGGTTCCGCGATGGACAGTTGCACGGCGTAGCTTATGCCTGGGGCCTCAATACGCTTGTCTATAATCCGAAAATGATGGAAAAGCCGACATCCTATACTGACCTTCTCAAGCCGGAATTGAAGGGCAAGATCGTCATCGCTGACGATACTCTCGCCACCTGGCCGTTGGCTGCCGTGCTCGCGGGATACAAGTCCTTCCCGAACCTGACAAAGGACGAGATGGCAAAGACCTTCGAAAATCTGAGGCTTTACCGGGCCCAGGCTCGTACGATCAGTCTGACCTATGGCGACGTTGTATCCTTGATGGTGTCAGGTGAAGTCGCCGCCTGTTTGACTGGATGGACCGGTATCCCAAAGGAAACGGAGAAGCAAGGTTTGGAAACCGCGTATACCATTCCGAAGGAGGGTGCGACGACTTGGAGTGACGCATGGTTTATGCCGCCGGCAGTTGACAATGAGGAGGCCGCACACGAGTTTATCAACTTGGCTATTTCGCCCGAAGTTCAGGCGAAAGTCGCAGGCCGGAACATGGGCGGCGTGGTCTCGAAAAAGGCTGTCGAGTTGCTCGATCCTGAGACGAAAGCCCTGTTCGACTACTCGGACATCGACGGCATATTCAAGGCCGCTCCGCTCATCGGTATACCGCCGCTGGAGTCTGACGAGTATGCGACATACGCAGACTGGGTCGCAGCGTGGAATGAATTTAAGGCGGGCTGATTTCTGTACCCGTGAAGGGCTAGGTAATCAGGTTGGTTGCAACAGTTTTTTGTTGCAACCATTCCCACGAGGTAACTTGAATGTATGACTACATAATCGTCGGAGGCGGCTCCGCAGGATGTGTTGTTGCTGCGCGGCTATCGGAAGACCCGTCCGTCTCCGTACTGCTGTTGGAGGAAGGGCCATCTGATCGGAATATTGCGATTCATTTGCCAGTGATGGTGTATAAGACTGCGACTGGAAATTTGCTACAGCGGTTCGAGCAGGAAGCCACGCCAGGACATCCAAAGCGTGATCAGCGTGTGATGGTTCAGGCGCGGGTGCTCGGCGGTGGCAGCTCGGTCAACGCGATGCTCTATGTACGCGGCATCCCATCCGATTATGATCTCTGGGCGCAGAACGGGGCGCCGGGATGGTCATATCAAGAAGTGCTGCCATTCTTCAAAAAGGCTGAAAATAACGACTCTATCTCAGGCGATGCTCATGGCATAGACGGCCCGCTCAAGGTTTCCAGCCCCGAGCATGTCAGCGACCTTACGAAGATTTGGTTGAAAGGTGCTCAAGAAGCCGGTCTGGACTATGTAACGGATTTCAACAGCGGCAATCAGAAGGGGTGCGGGTACTATCAGATGACACTCCGTGACGGTCGCCGGTCAAGTGCAGCCGTTTGCTATCTCAAGCCCACTAGACAGCGGAAAAATCTGACCATTCACACAGGATGTAAAGTCGTCCGAATTATTATTGAAAGCGGACGCGCAAAAGGCGTTGAGGTTAATCAGAATGGCAGGCTCGAGAGGATTTATGCTGACCGGGAGGTCGTCGTCTCCGCCGGAGCGATCAATACCCCTCGACTTTTGCTATTGTCGGGGATTGGACCAGCTGATCATCTGAAAGCAGTTGGCATACCGGTCGTGCATGACCTTCCTGGTGTCGGAAGGAACTTGCAGGATCATATGGACGTATATCTCGTCTACGAGTTAAACGGACGTTATGGCTATGACCAATATAAGAAAGTTCATCGTAAAGCTTGGGCAGGCCTCCAGTACGCGTTGTTTCGCAAGGGGCCAGTCTGCTCTAACGTTATCGAGGCAGGAGCCTTTTGGCATGCTAATCCAGACGACCCCAACTGTGATATGCAATATGCGTTTCTTGCGGGCTCAGGGGTTGAGGATGGTGTTGCGCCAGTGCCGAGCGGTCACGGATGCACACTGAATGCATGTCAAACGCGGCCACGCTCACGAGGATATCTCGAACTTCGTTCTGCAGATCCAAATGTGAACCCTTTGATTGCTCCCAACTACCTTTCTGAACAGTATGACCTTGATACGATGGCTGAGGGCGTTCGATTTGGACAAGAAATCATGTCGCAACCGTCGCTGCAAAAGGTGCTCAAGCGAGAGCATCTTCCGGGTTATCCGCTGAAAACGAAAGACGATTACCGCCGTTACGTGCTTGAACAGGCCAATGGCGCACTCCACCCGGTTGGAACCTGCCGCATAGGAGAAGACGAGATGGCGGTTGTCGATCCGCAGTTGCGCGTCCATGGAATCGCCAATCTTCGCATCGCCGACGCATCGATTATGCCATCTCTTCCGTCTGGCAACACCAACGCACCGGCAATTATGGTGGGAGAGCGGGCAGCGGAATTCATATCTTCGCGGCGGAACTCGTTTGATGTTCGCTAATCCTGAAGAGGCGCGGCTGCACTAACACGGATATAATCTGCAACAGTAAAATTCTTGCCCCATTGCTGCAGCTTTGCACAAATTTTTTGCAGAGATACGGCTAAACCATCAAAATTCGAAAAATTGTTTCATCTAGTTATGGCGGAGGGGGTGGGATTCGAACCCACGGTACGATCTCTCGCACGCCGGTTTTCAAGACCGGTGCCTTAAACCGCTCGGCCACCCCTCCAAGTAATTGATATTAAATTTTTTTCCCATTTTGGGAAAAGCTTCAAATCGACGTTTGCTACCGATTTGCTACCGAATTACTTTCGGTCGCTTTCTTAACAGTTTTTATTGCCGCGTCAATGTGTTCCGCAGCATTTGTCTGCATTCCTGCAGCAAATATGATGAAGGTCGAGCGTGATCCGATTGATGGCTGCCTACTGATCTGACGCCAGCATTTGCATCCGCCGCTCAACGGCCACCAGCAAACGTTGGAATCTTAAGCCCACTAGCCAAGTATATAATTTTGGTGGATTCTCCGAATTTTCCATCTGAACAGGTAGGTATGCATCCAGTATTCAAATACCAAATTCACCCCACTATACTCCCTTGCATGAAAAGCCTCCCCCACGGCCTTTTTCATGGTGTGGATAGTTCATTAGCGATACGATTTTTCGTGCGCCAGTGAGTGAAGTTGTCCATATAGTTTTTTCGGCTTCCTATCAGATGGAACGAAGTAGCTGGGTTTGCCTGAACAGTTTCGGGTATTTTTGGGACAGTTACGTCAACTCAAGCCTAATCGTCTGAGCAAGAAGAGGGTATCTTAGAATGCCCTTACTTGCTTTATCACCGTAATTGTTTTCCAGCAGAGATTATTGCGCAAGCCGTATGGCTGCTTTTAAGTTTTCGCAAAAATTCCCGTCAGGTCAGGCCGCGTCAGAACGGTAGCCTAAGATCCCATCTCATTCGTGCCGACAACTCACAGATATTATTCGTTCCAAAGAGCAGCGGAGCTTGAGGGCCGCTCTGATCAAGCCTGCCATTTCATTCTTGACAAGAGAGAGTTATCGTTGTTTATGCGTATTAGCAGCTAATACGTATTAGCGGATTTCAGATTTTTTTGGGATCGGGAATGTGACAGGAACCAAGCGTTTAACACAGCACGATATTGCGAAACTGGCGGGCGTGAGTCAGGCCACTGTTTCGCTCGTCCTGAATGGTGCGCCGACGGCTCTGGCCCGCATCCCTGCGGAAACGCGAGAGCGTGTCCAGAAGGTCATCCGGAGCACTGGTTATGTCGCCGACCCGATTGCGCGACGCATGGCCAAGGGGCTGAACCGCATTCTCGGCGTCTTCACCTACGAGCCAGCCTTTCCAAGTGCCCAGGCGGATTTCTTCACGCCCTTCCTGCTCGGCATCGAGGAAGAAGCGCAGCAACAGAATTACGACCTGCTGCTTCTGACCAGCGCCGGCGTTGGCAACAACCGCAAGATTTTTTCCGAAGGCAACCGGTCGCGCATTGCCGATGGGTGTCTTGTTCTCGGTCGTGAATTCGATCGCAAGGAACTCACCCGACTGGTGGCAGAGGATTACCCGTTCGTAGCGATCGGCCGACGTGATGATGCTGGTGGCCCCGTTCCTTATGTCGGCGGCGATTATGCCGCTGGAACCCGTGCGCTGGTGGAGAAGGCCTGCTCACTCGGGCATTCGAAGCTGGCCTATGTCGGCCCGCAAGGTCCGGCCGAATCTATCGCCGACCGCTGGGTCGGCTATGAGGCCGCGCTTTTGGCTTCCGGTGCGGAACTGGTAGCCCATATCGCTACTGTCAACCGTCCAGCCGATGAGATACTCGACACGGTCCTGTCGTCAGGCGCAACGGCTGTCTTCTTCATCGAGCTGGCCGATGCCGTTCGCGTAGAGATCCGGGCTCGCGAGCGAGGAATTTCAGTGCCTGGCGATCTGTCGATGATCGTCCTTGGCAGCCACATTCGCGCCGGACGTAGCGCGGTGCGCTTCACGTCCTATGAGATCCCGCGCGAAGAAATGGGCAGGCAGGCGACCGCCATGCTCGTGAACCGTATCGAGACGCGCGACGCCGGCAGCCAGATACTTCTCACCTGCGAGCCCGTCGTGGGAGAAACTTTGGGACCTTGCCCTTCAGATCCAGCAAAACAACGGATGGAATGACGTGAAAGAGATGCGAGCAGATATTCTTGTCGTGGGTGGCGGTGTTGGTGGGGTCGCGGCAGCGCTTGGCGCTGCGCGGGCCGGCAAACGCGTGATCATGACGGAGGAATACGACTGGATCGGTGGCCAGCTTACGAGCCAGGCCGTGCCATCCGATGAGCATACATGGGTCGAGCAGTTCGGCATTACCCGGTCCTATCGAAAGTTGCGCCAGAGTGTGCGCCAGTATTACCGCGACCACTATCCGCTAACCGAAGGTGCCCGCGCCTGGGACGACCTCAATCCCGGTGCTGGCTGGGTCAGCCGCATTTGTGCCGAGCCGCGCGTCAGCCTCGCCGTCATGGAAAGCATGCTTGCACCCTATAAAGGCGCCGACCGGTTGACGGTACTGAAACCCTATCGGCCGGTCGCCGCAGACATTGACGGAGACGTTGTCCGTTCCGTTACCGTGCGCCACCGTGACAGCGGTGCCGAGATCGTGATTACCGCCGAATACATTCTCGATGCCACCGAACTTGGCGATCTGTTGCCGATGACCGGCACCGAATATGCCAAGGGTTTCGAGGCTCAATCCGATACCGGCGAGCCCAGCGCCCCGTCAGAGGCGCAGCCGGACAATGTCCAGGCCGTGTCGATCTGCTTTGCAATCGACCACGTGGATGGCGACCAGACGATCGACAAGCCTCAAAACTATGACTACTGGAAACAATACCAGCCGCATTTCTGGGGTGGTCCGATGCTGGGCTTTACCGCGCCGCACCCGCGCACACTGGAGCACACGACCCGGTCCTTTACCCCCAACCCCGACGATGATCCACTTCTCGTCGATGCCGACCAGCGCAAGGGTGGTGGTGACGAGAACCTCTGGATTTTCCGGCGCATCGCCGCCCGCAAGAACTTCAACCCCGGCTTCTACCAGTCAGACATCTGCCTCGTGAACTGGCCTATGATCGACTACCTGGACGGCACCATCATCGATGTGTCCGAGGAGGAAAAGGCGAGGCACTTGAAGTCCGCAGCCGATTTATCCTATTCGGTTTTCTACTGGCTGCAGACGGAAGCACCGCGCCTCGATGGTGGCCAGGGCTATCGGGGCCTGCGCCTGCGTGGCGACATTACCGGCACCGAGCATGGGCTCGCCATGGCGCCCTATATACGCGAAAGCAGGCGCATCAAGCCGGTCACCCGCATCGTCGAACAGGATCTGTCCTATACAGTTCGGGGCGAGAAGGGCGCAGTTCATTACCGTGACAGCATCGGCATAGGCATGTACCGCATCGACCTGCACCCATCGACTGGTGGCGACAACTATGTAGACGTGCCGTCGTGCCCGTTCGAAATTCCGCTTGGCGCACTCCTGCCTCAACGGATGAAGAACCTCATCCCGGCCGGCAAGAACATCGGCACGACCCATATCACCAATGGCTGCTACCGCCTGCATCCGGTCGAATGGAATATCGGCGAAGTTGCAGGAATGCTGGCCGCCTTCAGTCTCGAAAAACGCCTGACGCCGCATCAGGTGCAGGCCGACGACAAGCACCTTCACGACTTTCAGGCAGCTCTGACCCGCGAGGGCATTGAAATACGCTGGCCCGAGATCGGGGCCTATTAATGAGGCTAAACTGAAATTCGTATCACTTCCGAGGAAGGCTTGGATAGAGTTTCAGCTTCAAAGCCACAACATTAGGACGAGATACCATTTGAGATCGAACCCATCTTTGGAGGAGGACTGGGAATGCCCTATCACCGGACTTTAAAATCGACTGTCTTCGCATTGGCTTTTCTGGGACTGAGCGGCATTGCTCAGGCGCAGGACGCCGTGAATCTGCGAATGACCATCTGGAGTGCCAACGAGGCACATCTGAAACTGTTCAACGAGATCGCCGCCGACTTCAAGAAAGAGCATCCGAACGTAACCGTGACCTACGAGTCGCTACCGTTCGATACCTATTCGACTGCCCTGACCACTCAGATTGCTGGTGGCAACGCCCCCGACATGGCCTGGATCTTCGAGACCTCCGCCTATGACTTCGTCAAGTCGGGAGCGCTTTATCCGCTGACCGACACGCTGAAGGCGGCCGAGGCTTATAACCTCGAGGAGGTCAGCACCGGTGCAATTGAGCGCTGGACGCAGGACGGTGTGCTCTATGCCTATCCGTTCTCGACTTCACCATTTGCAATGTTCGTCAACAACGATGTCATCAAGGCTGCCGATGCTAAAACGCCGGCCGAGATGATCGCGAGCGATGAATGGATCTGGGATAACGCCATCGCCACCGCATCGGCCGTCGGAAAATCCGGCAAGGGCGGTCTGGTTGTACGCGATTTCAACTATCAGAACTGGCAGTACCTGACCTCGATTTGGAACGGTTGGGGTGCATCGCCCTGGAGCGAGGACGGCAAGACCTGCAGTATGGCCGAAAAGCCGATGGTGGACGCCCTGTCGTTCATCCACGACGCCATCTTCACCAGCAAGGCGATGCCCGGCCCCGGAGAGACGGTCGATTTCTTCGCTGGCGACGCGGCAATGACCATCACCCAGATCAGCCGCGCCTCGCTGCTGCCTGAGGACAAGTCATTCTCTTGGGACATCGTGCCGCTGCCGAAGGGGCCAGCCGGTGAATATGCGCTGATCGGCCAGGCGGGCATCGGCGTCATGCAGTCGGGTAAGAATGCCAAGACCGCCGCGGAGTTCGTCGCCTACATGACCAACCCGGAAAATTCGGCGAAACTGAGCCAGTTCTTCCCATCGGCACGCAAGTCCCTGCTGAATGCCGAGGTGCTGAAGAAGACAAATCCGCTGCTGAGCCTTGAGCAGATTGAAAATGTGGTGATCGCTGGCATCGCTACCGGCAAGGTCATGCCGGGGCATAGCGGCTTTGCCCAGATACAGCAGGCTGTCCGCTCGAACCTCGACGCCATCTGGCGCCCGCAAGCGGACGTGCCGGCCACCTTGCAGAAGATCTGCGGCCAGATCGGCCCGTTGCTGAAGCGCTGAGGAGATCGTCATGGCTGTCGCGCACCATCATCAATCGTCGAGGACTGGCGCACCATCGTCATACTGGACAATCGCGCGGCGCGACAGCCTCGCTGGCTTCTTGTTCATTGCGCCGCAACTGATCGGCATCATCACCTTCGTTCTGGTGCCGCTCGGCCTGGTGTTCTGGTATTCGCTGCATGAGTGGAACGTGCTGGCCAACACCTTTACCTTCACCGGCAGCCAAAACTACAAGATGGTGATCGAGGATACCAATCTGCTCGAGGTACTCGGCGCCACGGCGATCTTTTCGGCGGGCCTCGTCGTGCTCAACATGTCGTTGGCGCTGCTGCTCGCCGTCCTGCTCAACCAGAAGCTCGCGGGCATTGCCTTCTTCCGAACGCTGTTCTTTTCCCCGGTCGTGGTTTCGCTCGTCGCCTGGACGATCGTCTGGGGGTTTCTCCTGCAGAAGAACGGCGGCATCAACGGCATGCTGCTGATGCTCGGCGTCGAGGGCCCTAACTGGCTGCGCGAGGACGTGACCGCGATGATCTCGGTCATCGTCGTTCAGGTATTCAAGAATGTCGGCCTCAACATGATCCTGTTTCTTGCCGCCCTGCAGGGTGTGCCGAAGGAACTCTATGAGGCTGCCCGCATCGATGGTGCTCCGGCCTTCAAGCAGTTCCGCCGGATCACCCTGCCGCTGATCAGCCCGACCATCCTGCTGACCTCGATCATTACCATTGTCGGTTCGCTGCAGGTGTTTGCGCAGATCGCAGTGCTCACCCAGGGCGGGCCGGGTCTCTCTACCACAGTGCTTGTTTATTACCTCTACCAGCAGGCCTTCCAGTTCCATTATTTCGGTTACGGCTCGACACTGTCCATCCTGCTCTTTGTGATCGTCGCCTTTCTGACCTTCGCCCAGTGGCAGATGCGCAAGAGGATCGTGTTCTATGAAAACTGATTTTTCCCCTCGTGTGCGGGTGGCGCTCTACGGGCTGATGTGCGTGCTGCTGATTCCGTTCGTTTTTCCGACCTGGTGGATGGTAACTTCGTCGATCAAGCCCATCAGCGACATCTTTGCGTTCCCCCCGCAACTGTTCCCGCAAAATTATGACTGGACGACCTATTCCAAGGTGTTCGAGCTGCAGCCCTTCGTGCAGCAGTACTGGAATTCGGCTTATATCGCGGCTGTCGTAACCATCGGTACGATGATCGTGTCGTCCATGGCCGGCTACGCCTTTGCACGGATCAGGTTTCCCTATGCCGACACGATCTTCATGATCGTTCTGCTCGGCCTCCTGATCCCGTCCGAGGTGACAATTGTGCCGTTGTTCCAGATGTTCCTGAAGGCCGGAATGGTCAACACCCATTGGCCATTGATTCTGGTGCCGATCTTCGGCGCACCGAGCGTGTTCGCAACCTTCGTGATGCGGCAGTTCTTCGTGACGCTACCGGCGGAGCTCGAGGAAGCCGCGCGGGTCGATGGTCTCGGCCGCTTCAAGATATTCCGAAAGATCGCACTACCGCTGGCAAAACCGGCCTTGGCATCGGTGGCGATCTTCACCTTCCTGCACTCGTGGAACCTGTTCCTCGAACCAATCGTATTCCTATCAAGCGCCGAAAAATTCACCCTGCCACAGGCGTTGACGCAATACACCGACGCCTATGGCGGGCCGATGTGGAACATCCAGCTCGCTGCGGCCACCCTGACGGCCTTGCCTGTTCTAATCGTCTTCATCATCGCACAAAAACAGTTCGTCGAGGGGCTGGCGCATACCGGCCTGAAGGGCTGAACAACGGGATCCTATTATGGCTCAGATCACCCTTTCCGATATCCGCAAGAGCTTTGGCTCCACCAACGTCATCCATGGTGTCAATCTTGGCATCAACGACGGCGAATTCGTCGTGCTCGTCGGTCCATCGGGCTGTGGCAAGTCCACGCTGCTGCGGATGATCGCCGGGCTCGAAACCATCACCGGAGGAACGCTCGATATCGGCGGACGCATCGTCAACGATCTTGATCCGAAAGATCGTGACATCGCCATGGTGTTCCAGAGCTATGCACTCTACCCGCACATGACGGTTGCCACAAATATGGGCTTTTCGCTCGAGCATCGCGGTGCCACCAAGGCCGAGATTACGGAGCGAGTGAACTGGGCAGCCGGTATTCTCGATCTCGAAGCCCTGCTCGAGCGTTATCCGCGCCAGCTGTCCGGCGGCCAGCGCCAGCGCGTGGCGATGGGCCGGGCGATTGTCCGAAATCCGCAGGTCTTCCTGTTCGACGAGCCGCTGTCGAACCTCGACGCCAAGCTACGCGTGGTCATGCGCGGTGAGATCAAGTCACTGCATCAGAAGCTGAAGACCACCACAGTCTACGTCACGCACGACCAGGTCGAGGCGATGACCATGGCCGACCGCATCGTCGTTCTGAACCGCGGAAAGGTTGAGCAGATCGGCGCGCCGCTCGATCTGTATGATCGCCCCGCCAACCGTTTCGTCGCCAGCTTCATTGGCTCACCTTCGATGAATTTTCTCGAAGGAACAATAACCTCCGATGGCTTTGTTACGGCTGGTCTGACCGTGCCTCTGCCGGCTGACACTCGCACTCATGTCGGCCGTTCGGCTATCTTGGGTATCCGGCCCGAACATCTCCGGCTCGATTCCGCTGGCGTGCCTGCAGAAGTTCTTCTGGTCGAGCCTACGGGGGCAGAGACGCAGATCACGATGAGGCTTGGCGATACCCAGGTCATTGGTGTGTTTCGTGACCGTGTGACATTGTCACCGGGAACCGTCATCAATGTGATGCCGGATGCAGCAGCAGTCCACCTCTTCTCAGCAGATGGCGGCCAGCGTCTCGAATAGGTCAGCGAATTTAACGACACTCGAAAGAGGAACAATAGTCCGAGTTCTCTATCCTGGCCGCACCCGCCATTTCCACTTCAAGGTCCAGCGTTCCGGCGGACGTGTCCTCACAACTCAGCTGTATTTCCCCGGCGAGAACAGAAATGACGGCGACCAGCTGTTTGACCCGAAGCTTCTAATTGGAATAAATGATACGGCGACGGTAAGTTCGTTCAGTTTGATTTCGTAGTCTGAATGGAGCGGCGCGGTAGGATGGCAAGCTTTTCTTCAGCTGGTCAACTAAAGAACGGCTTACTATCGATGGCGGCCAACCCAATCGCATTGCCATCCTGCAATGCGGCAAAGAAAACAGGCTGAAAACACTCTGGCCATCCCATCACGATCCGCTCGAGCAGATATATGAACAACACGTTTGAGCAGGATCATCGCCGCGTCAACCAGCGGATACCTTCCTTGCTGGGTTTCAAGTCAGAAGCCGCTGCCAATATCACATCCGCTGGCATTGAGCGCATTGACATGATGCGAGAGCAGCAAGGCATCTTCGTAAGCGTTCGCTGCGTTGCACATGTTTCTTAGCTTGACGTATTAAAGTTCCATGGGAGCAGGTCGTCGAGGCAGCTTTGGGGATGCCGGGCTGCGATATCAGTGAGTGTTTCTTTGAGATAAGCAAAGGGGTCGACATCGTTGATTTTGCAGGTTTCGATCAGCGAAGCGATGCGGCCCCAAGCGATGCCGCCTTCGTCGTGACCTGCAAAGAGCGCATTCTTGCGATTGAGAGCGATAGGCCGGATGAGGTTTTCAACCCTGTTGGAGTCGATCTCTACGCGACCATCCGTTAAGAAGGTTTGCAGGCCTTCCCATTGGTTATGGATATAGGTGAGCTTTTCTCCCAGACGGGATTTGGCGGATACCTTGCAACGCTGTGTCTGAAGCCATTCACCGAAGGCGGCGACCAGGGGCGCGGTGCGGGTCTGGCGGGCAGACAGGCGCTGGCCAGGTGAGATGCCGCGTATATCAGCCTCGATAGCGTAGAACTCCGCAATCCGGCGCAGGCCTTCGGCGGCGATTTCAGAGCCGTCGCGGTCGAAGACCTCCTTCAGCTTGCGCCCAGCAATAGGCCACCCGAATGGGACTGCCACCCTTTCGAGAAGGTTTGGTCAGCCGATTGTACCCCTGATAGCCATCGACCTGCAGAATGCCGTCAAAACCGCTCAGGAAGACTTCGGCATTCTCGCCCGCGCGACCTGGGGCGTAGAAATAGACTACACCCGGCGGGTCCTCGCCGCCCCATGGCCTGTCATCGCGGGCCAGTGCCCACAAATATCCGTTCTTCGTTGTCCCACGCCCCGGATCCAGCACCGGGGCGGTGGTTTCATCCATAAACAGCTTGCCAGACCGCTTCAGATGAGCGGCCAGTCGGTCGACCACCGGTTTCAGGTGGAACGCAGCCTTGCCGACCCAATCAGCCAGAACGGCGCGGTGCAGATCAAGGCCTGCCCGTGCCAGTATTTGGCTCTGGCGATACAATGGCAAATGATCCGCATACTTGCTGACCAGGACATGGGCCAGCGTTGCTTCCGTGGGCAGACCACCGGAGATCAGGTGCGCCGAAGCACCAGCCGTCAGACGAATGACCACTGCGCCTACCACGATTTCCGGGCGCGAGGGAACATCAACATCAATGCACGCTGACCTAGTGGTCGACCCAACCATTAAGGTTGCAAACTCCACCGGATCCTCTGGCGCAGGCAACACAAGCTGCCCCTTTTTCGCAAGAGTCCGCCACGTCGATACATGATTTGCAAGCAAACCGTGCCAACGCGCAACAGAACTCACCGTAGCGCCAGGCAGCAGCGTCTCTGCTACAATCCGCGCCTTCACCTCATCCGGCCACTTTCGGTTCCCGCAGCTCCCGCCACCAACTCGTAGAACCTCCAATGGAGTGTCCATGGAGAAACTCCGTCCTAATTATCTCAAAAGACTAATGCGACAATCAGAACCGTAATTGGAAGGTGAGGATCAGCGTACGCTTACCATCTTTGCATCAATGAAATCAGACTTATCGTCAGCAATTACCTCTCTCTTCCTGCCTGGAGTTGTTCAAAGGCAATCTGCAATTTCGCGCCGATCATCGAAAAGGGTTCGGGCGGTATCCAGCTAGGACCGGCCATACTCTGTCGGTCCGTGAGCAACTGAGATTCCACGCCTGAAGCCAGCTCTGCAAGGAGTCTCCCCTGGCTCGTACCACGAAGCACGCCGGCACCACCACAGCCGACCGAGACAAACATCCCTGGGCGTGCTTCACCAAAATAGAAACCACCATTGTGTGTGACTGCTGTAAATCCGCCCCATACAAACTCAAATTCATGATTTCGCATATGGGGGAATCGATTTCGATAAAGATCAGTCAGCATTGCCCGCGCTTTTTTGGGGTCAAGCTCGTTCTCGTAAGAATCTCCGCTCCGAATGAGCAATCGTCTGTTCGTCTTTCTCATGGTGGTGCCCATACGGTGAGCGGGGAGTATGCCCCACTTGGGTTCTTCACCTAAGCGTGCCAACTCACTATCATCCAATTCAGGCGTGAAAGCGCCATATGTCAGGATGCCTATCATCCGGTTGCGAACAATCCCCAATTCCCGAGCGTGCAGGTTGTTCGTGATAAATACACGATCAGCAATGAAATCACCCTCGTTCGTCTGGACGCGGAACGGTGAACTCTTTGATACGGACTGAACGACGATGTTCTCAACCAAATGCACTGACGAGGGAAGATTGTCTGCCAGTCCTCTGTGCAACGCTGCGGGCTGGATAAGAACTTTCGTTAGTGACTCCAGCCCGTATCGATAGTAGTCGCTGCCAATAATGCTTGTCAGTTCGCTCTGCGAGTATTCCCGAGGGTTCATACCCCATTTAAGGTAGGTGGAAACTGTAGCCCGAGCGCTCTTTTCGACGCGCGGGGTCGCTGCAGCGGTGATTGCCAATGGGTTTTCGTCCCAATCGCAATTAATCGCGTAACGATCAACGTGCATTTTCAGCTCATCCAGACCAGCCTGAACAATGTTCATCTGTCGTGCGGCCCAATCCTCGGCGAAACCCTCAGCATTTGCACTGGGTTCACCCGGATTGATCAACAAGAAGCCAGAATTTCGGCCTGAAGCGCCCTCGCCAATAGTTGAGGCTTCCAGCAAGAGTATCGGCTCATCGGGATGAAGCTCAGCGAGACGCCGTGCGGTGGCAAGGCCAGTGTACCCAGCTCCGATAACGATGTTTCGAAACCGCCGGGAGGTTGGGAGAAGCGTTTTTGTGACTCTTGATGGCAAGAGCGCGTTCCAGCCTGATCCGGACTTGTATTTGGGTGCCATCTTCAACGTTTTCTCCAATATCTATGGCCGCAGGCATAATCAGACATGCCGAGCCAATTCGGACGCTTGCTTGTCTGCAAATGGACGGTGTTCTTGTCTCGCTACACAATCATCCGACAATGTTGCGGATGGTTTGCATAAAAATACGAGCGCCAACGTCAATCAGTGCATCTGGATAGTCGTAATCCGGGTTATGCAGACCCGAATGCCCTTCCCCTGCCCCAAGGAAAAACATTGCTGACGGTGCCACGCTTCTGAAAAGACCAAAATCTTCTCCCGGTCGTATCGGAAGAATATCCTTCCTTTCACCATGCTCAATTCCAAGCTCATCCAACGCCTCACGGAGAGCCGCAACTGGCTCCGCTGCATTGAAACACTGGCGGAATATCTGATGGTATGACACGCGAGCCTCAAGAACTGCGGCCTTTGCCTGCTCCTGCACAAGCTCTTCGGTCGCCGCCATCAACTCATCCATTTTCTCGTCAGTCATGGTGCGCAGGGTGACCCAGATTTCACCATGGCCCGGACTGATCCCAAAATTTTCGTCGCCAATGAAAGCATGTGTGACCGTCGCCTGGCGGAAGTCCTCATTCACAACAGTTCCATTACCCACTGCGGACAGTGCGCCAAGCAGTCGTGCGATTGCCAACGTTGGTGCGATACCCTCCTCAGGCGACGCTGCGTGGGCTGTCTTACCCGAGAACGTAATTTTCATGCCGCGCGTTGCACAATTCACAGCACCATCCTTGAGCGCAACAAACCCCAAAGGCAGTCCAGGAAAATTATGCTGCGAAAGCACCATATCGGGTGCGATGGATGCAAATTTTGGGTCAGCAATCACTGCCGCAGCACCTGCACCGTTCTCCTCAGAAGGTTGAAACAGCAAAACAACCCGGCCCCGCGCAGGGCGGTTCTCACCAAGTCCAACGCCCAGTGCAACAAGAGTAGCGCTGTGCCCATCGTGACCGCAAAGATGGCCTTTTCCTGGGATTTCCGATCGGTAATGCAGTTCGGAAATTTCCTGTATAGGAAGCGCGTCCAGTTCTGAGCGGATCATCACCGTCGGCCCCTCTTGCAGCCCTCGGTAAACTGCAGCTACACCGTGGCCACCCAACCCGGAAATTATTTCATCAGCACCGGTTTTCCTCAACTGTGAAACGATCGCGTCCGCTGTCTCAGCCTCCTCGCCTGAGACTTCAGGTCGGCGGTGCAACGCGTGGCGAAACGCAACAATATCGGATAACTGATCGGCATTTAAAAACATGATGGTTCCCTGCTTCAATGAAGCTGCATCCAAAAGTCGGACCGTGATGTGATGTTCGGGCGTCGTTTATTGCGACAAATGCTTACGCAAGAACGATCGCGTTCGTTCCTCCAGCGGATCAGCAAGCACTTGAGCGGGAGGGCCTTGTTCCACCACAACCCCGCCGTCCATGAACATTACGTTATCTGAAACCTCAGCTGCAAAACGCATCTCGTGGGTCACAATAAGCATTGTCATATGCTCGGCAGCAAGCTGCTTCATGACCAGGTTAACTTCATCGACGAGTTCCGGGTCCAGTGCCGATGTTGCTTCATCAAACAGCATGACTTTAGGCTGCATAGCAAGTGCACGCGCGATTGCGACACGCTGCTTCTGACCGCCTGACAAACGAGCGGGATAAGCGTTTCCCTTATCGGCAAGACCGACTTTTTCAAGGAGGTCGTTGGCACGGTCAAGCGCATCCGCCTTGCTCAAACCTTTGAGCCGCATCGGCCCTATGACGATATTCTGAAGAACGCTGAGATGAGGAAAGAGATTAAACTGCTGAAATACCATACCCATCTCCTGACGGATGTGATTGATATGTCTTTCAAAGGCGCGTCCCTTCAGGGGACGGTTTACCTGCGCTCCATCAAGCCATATTTCGCCGCCTGAGATTTCTTCAAGCATATTAATTGATCGCAGAAGCGTGCTCTTACCTGACCCACTTGGCCCGATAATGGATACGATCTTCCCGCGCGCGACGCTCAGGTCGATACCCTTGAGCACTTCATGCTGCCCGTAAGATTTGCGAATTTTCCGCAGTTCAATCATGGGAGTTTGCTGCTTCATCGAATAGCTTCCGCTTTCTTGGCGACCCTGCTCAGTCCAAACTCCATTGCGAGGTTCACAATGTAGTACAGAACGGCGGCGGCAAAGTAGAATTCAAATGGTCGATAGGTTTCACTGATACCGCGCTGGGCAGTAAGGACCAGTTCGGTGATTCCCAAAACTGAGAGGACGGCTGTGTCTTTGAGAAGGATGATGCTGTTGTTACCGACCTGCGGCAAAGCAGTCAGAATAGCTTGAGGAACAATGAAGTGACGTAAAGTTGAAATTTTACCAAACCCAAGTGTCCGCGCCGCTTCCGTCTGGCCCGGATCAACACCCTGTAGGGATGCGCGGAAAATATCCGCATTATACGCGGCATAGTGTATGCCAAGACCAATGACTCCGGTCCAGAATGCTGGGAGCAGGATGCCAATTTGTGAGAGGCCATAATAGAGCAGGTAGAGCTGCAAAAGCAGCGGAGTTCCCATGAACAGAAACACAACGCCCCGAACCGGCAAGCCGACAATTTTTGGCGCATAAAGCGTCACAAGGGCGACCAGGATTCCCAGAACAATACTCAGCGTCCCCGCCAGAACGGTGATGAGAACAGTCCACATCAGCCCTGTGAACAATATGCCCCAATATGATGGGACGACGCCAAAATCGAGACTCATGCGTTCGCTCCTCGCTGTACATCAAATCTGCTTTCTGTAAAGCGGACGATGATTGAGATGAGAGCAATGATGATAAGGTATGCTGAGCCAGCGAGAGCAAATACCTCAAAAGGCTTATAAGTAGATGTGACGAACCGCTGTGCACTATAGGTCAGCTCCACCACACCGATCGTTGAAACCAATGCTGTTCCTTTAGCCAGAATGATGGTGTTGACGCCGAGTGACCGGATCATCAAAGGAGCAGCCTGAGGCAGGACAAACAATCTCATGGTATCAAAGCGACTGAACCCCAGAGACCGCGCCGCTTCACTTTGGCCCCGCTCAACGGCGAGTATGGCGCCTTTCATACCTTCGGACATGTAAGCGCCAATGTTAAAGCCCATTGTCAGCACGGCGGCTAAGAAGGGAGACATTTCAAGGCCGATTTGCGGTCCGCCAAAAAACACGAGAAACAGCTGCACAAGAAGCGGTGTACCGCGTACGACACTGACATACGCAGTAGCAAACCACCGGATCACGGAGGCCCCTGAAAATCGCGACCACGTCAGAAAGATAGCCACCGCCAGACCGATAAGCAGTGAAACGATTGTAAGACCAATCGTGACAAGGGCAGCTTCAGCTATGAACGGGAGTATCCGTCCAACCAGTGCAATATCCATTTACAGGCTTTCCCGATATGAGACGCGAACAGTATCGAACTTACGATCATCGCACTACGCCTTCATATATTGCTGAAAGAAGGATCAGGGCGGCCCTAATCAGTCGCCCTGAATGCCGATTATCGAATATCTCTACCGACCCATTTCTTCGCGATAGCATCATAAGTGCCATCAGCAACCATCTCGTCGAGCGCCTTTTTCATGGCAGCCGCGAGCTCCGGGTTATTCTTGCGAATAGCGAAGCCAACATCGAAGCGAGGCAGGTTTTCGTCCTTGAGTTGCTCAACAGGCGCGTTGCTTTTGGAAATTGCCACGTACACTGGAATGTCATCGGCAACGATCGCTTCAACCCGGCCAGCGCTCAGGTCAAGAAGCAGTTCGGGAAGACCTTTATACGTACGGATGTTGAACTTATTCTGCTCGCGAGCCCACTTCTCAGCGGCTTCGCCAAGCGTTACGCCGACAGTTTTTCCCTCAAGATCCGCTGCTTTGTTTGCCTCTGAACCTTTGCGAACGAATATACCCAGTCCCGTTCGATAGTAAGGTCCAACGAAGTCAACTGCTTTCTTGCGCTCTTCTGTAATCCCCATCGAACCAATAACCGTGTCATATCGACCCGTGACCAGACCAGCGATAATTCCATCCCAAGATGTCGTGATAGTATTGGCCTCTACATTCAGACGCCGTGCGATTTCCGCAGCGATATCAACGTCAAATCCAACCAGTGTATTCGTTTCATCCACAAAGCTGAACGGTGGGAACACACCAGATACAGCATTTGATAGTTTTCCCGAAGACTGAATTTTCTCAAGGTCATCAGCCTTTGCCGTGACGGAAGATAAAGCCAGACCGATCGCCATAACCGATAGCGTGACAATTTTAGATATTCTCATTTCAACTTCCCCTTATTCGAGATCCGCACGATCTCTTTCTGTTAAATTTGGCTGAATGTTTAAGCAGCTTGACTGGCTAGCAGCGATCATCAGAAGAACGGAATAGCTCATATGCCATACCCGCTGCGGCAAGATCGGCCAGAGCCGTTCCAACAGCCTTAAAGGTTGTAATTTGCGCGGGTGAGCTTCGCCCCTCCAACCGTCCGGCACATAGTTCTCTCAGGGGGCCTTTCAGGCTGGATGGCACAAAGGCACCACTTGCTATTGGTTGCGTAAAGTCGCCAGCCTCATGCAAGGCCTCTTTTGTATCGACATAAACAGCTGAGCGTGCGAGCGTTTCGTCATCTGCCTCCCGCATTGTTGGCGTAAAAGCACCGATCAGGTCAACGTGCGTGCCGGGTCGCAGCCACTCCCCCCGGATAAGCGGTGAAGTCGCCAAAGTTGCAGATGTTACAATGTCGGCTTCACGGATGCCCCTCTCCAGATCAGATGCCACATAGGCGTCAAACCCAGCCTCCTGTAGCCGGCTAACCATTATCGCCGCACTTTCAGCATTGATATCCCAGACGCTTACACGCCGGATATTTCGCACCGCCGCATAAGCTTCTGGCAAGAGACTTGCTACACGGCCGGAACCGAGAACCAGTAAGTTATCTGCGTCCTCTCTCGCGAGATAAGATGCGGCCAATGCTGATACAGCAACAGTTCTCCGGGTTGTTATGGCATTGCCGTCGATCGTCGCGAGCTGAATTCCACTACCGCTGTCAAACAGCAGATAGCAGGATGTGAGACCGGGAATCCCACGCCGAACATTGCCGGGAAACACCGTTACGATCTTAACACCGAGATAACCGTCACAGCCTGAATTCTTTTGCCACGATGGCATCAAGAGCAATGTAGCGTCTGGTTCATCCTGAACCGAAATTGTATGATGATGTCTTTGCGGTGCTTCACATCCGCGGACGAAAGCATTTCGCAAACGCTCAATCAACTCTGCCATCGGCAGTAAACGTGATGCCTCATCAAAAGGAATGTTCAATGGTGAAGAATTGGCCATCATAATACAGCATCTCGCTATAATGTTTAATTTTTAGTAGAACCTGAAACGGCTGACCTTGAGCTCTGCGATGTTCATTCTTTTGTTTCACGCAGACTGAACCCGCAGCAAAACGCTCAGCGTTTACGACACGGATTTCGGTGTTTGATATGCCATTATGATACTCCCAGGCGCCTGCTTTTCGCTGTTCTTGATCAACACATATCCCTTATTGAAAATTTTTTCAATAAGAATTTACTGTTGCGCTTGCGGACACGCCTTCGTGGTAATACAGATCAGGATTATGTATATATTGCTCATTAATTTCAGATATTTGGGTAGTTTATGACGATACCCAACGTTAAATAACGCAATATCCGAGGGAGATGGAGCCAATTGCCCGCTGCCTGGGTTCCCCCGAAAAGGGAACCTATCATTAAGCGTCAGCAGGGGTTGAGACAGGAAAGTTAGAGTGAAATTGAGCATTTTTTAGTTTGCCTCAGCTCACTCCGGAAACACGCCGGACGAAGCATAGCTGTCAGATCGATTTGTCTGCAGCTGCATCCTGAGACTGACTAACATCTTCGGAACCGGTTTTGCGGCTCATGGTTTGGCGGTTCAGTGGACCGAGTTGCGCTTCCAGAAGAGAATAGCACCCTTCTATGGCGTCCTCTCGTGAGACTGCCGTCGGATCTAGGCACCATTCGAGCCAAAGCCCATCAAAAAGTGCAATAAAATTTATTGCAAGCTGCTCAGAATTAACATCGAGGACACGTTCAGTGGCAAGCGCAGCTATATCCAGCTGAAGCGCTTCACGATATGCGCGCCACAGCTGCCGGTGCTGGGTTCTCAACGTTTCGTTCTTGTCGATTTCACCCCAAAGGGATAACCAGATGTGGAGGTTGTCCTTTGAAAAATGCTTCTCGGAAAACTGTGCCTGGATGAGAGCACACAGCCGCTGTTCAGGGTTGCTGGAGGCATTATCACGGCTCTCGCGGGCCTCAATTATCTGACGATGAACATCATCATAGAGCGAAACCTGATAAACCTCGGAAAGGATTTCATCTTTTCCCGAAAAATGATGTGCCACAAGGCCAATAGAGACTTTTGCTTCCTTGCGGATATTATCTGTTGTTAACGCTGTAATTCCACCGCGGGCAAGGCAGCGTGTCGCAGCCTCGACCAGCATTCGCCGGCGTACAGCCGGCAACTCCCGACTGAACCGTGGCGCTCGTTTTTTTTTAATCTCATTCATGCTCGGACCTCATAGTATACAACATCACGCAAACCGAGGTCCGCGAATAGCAATTTGTTACCTTATGACAAATACTTTCGTACTGGTCAGCCCCTGGGAGACTGCCTTGTGTCATTAAGCATGGAATAAGAACCCATTTCAGGGATTATCGGCGCCCAAACTGGCCCCTGATTCACAGGGCAACATGACCTTCGATTGCAATCGGAGATTTTCTATTGGACGCTTGTTGTGAGGACTATTTCGAAGGTATGAGATTTAGATGCGCTTCCATCCGACAACCGCAGCCAAAGCTTGGTCTCCGGCTTCACCATCTTGATAAAATGCTGCTAGTTATTGAGGCGGCTGTCATAGGTTTATTCAAGAAAGACCGGGCCTTGCGCACATGCTCAGTATGACCATATCATCGCGCTGAGGTCGGCTGGCCAGCCGGCCCTTCCGGGCAAAATAGCCGCTCTGGCTGACGCTCACGACATTGTAAACACAATATACAGCGAATTCTTTCTTCGCCTGATTGATGAAACGAAACGTCATCAATTTTTCTCTCCAACGAAAAAATCCGTCACCTTCTTAAGGATATCCCTCTCGTGCAATCTCTCGTTTTCTCGACGGAGCCGTTTGAGCTCGGCAGTTTGTTGCGGCAAGCCAGATATCATCAAGAATAAACTCGAACCGCAGAATTCGCAGCTGTACCTGAATTCAAAGCTCCATGACTATTTCACCGATAAGGCAGCTAACTCACAAATCCGGAGAGCGACGTTATACGACGACCCGAACGCGTTTATCGGCAGAAATTCGAACGGGGAGTGGAAATTGTGCGCTCCTGTAAAGAAGTTGGGGGTGGGTAGATATCTGGAGATTCTCGGAAAATCGAAACAGAACTGGCTGACTCTTTTCGGACCAAACGAAACACGCTCAGCATCACCGCACCGCACGTCTTGTCATTGAATCTCTTGCCTCGGATCGTTTCAGTGCTGATTGAAAACGATCCATCCTATGAGTTTCATCTAAAGGCGCAACGCTACGATCAAATGGTTCAGAGTATTCTGACGGGGGAAGCTGATATCGGAATCTCTCCCCTGCCTCTCGACGAGCGCTTCTTCGAGTGGGAGGTGGTGTCGAAAGCCAGCAGCGTCTGCGTACTGCGCACTGATCATCCCCTTGCCCGCAAACATGTGATCACCGTCGATGACATAGCAGGTCAGCCGATAGTCGCTTTGGAGCGTGATACGCATCGAGGAAAGGCGGCGTTTTGACATTTAGTCGCCGGGGGGTGTCGTTGAACTACAAGATCTATACCGAATCTATCGGCCTGGATGCTTCCTTTGTGGCACAAGGCATCGGTCTCGCACTAGAGCACGTCCATTGAACGCGGAATCGGGTTGAGGATTCCCCTGGCTTCCGAATTCTGATTCTATCGCTTCGACTGGTGATTTGGTCGGAGGCAATATGACCCGAGCTTTCAGTGATGATTTGCGTAGCCGCGTTCTGGCTGCGTCACGCGATGGCATGTCGGCGAGATCGGCGGCAGCCAGATTTGGAATTGGCATTTCAACGGCCATCGCCTGGATTGCCAGCGCACGGGCGGCCCAGTTGACGCCTGCCAAGCAGGGCCGACGCGGTGGTTCACGCCTCGATGCTCACGAGGACTTCATCATCCGCATAATCGAAGAGGAAAAGGATATCACGCTCAACGAGATGGTTCTGCGATTGCGCGAGGACAGAGCCGTATCGATCGGCCGCAGCGCGCTTGACGTCTGGCTGCGAAAGCGCGGTTGGACTTTCAAAAAAAGACCGCGCATGCACTGGAGCAGGAGCGTCCTGACCTGCTGAAACGTCGTCAGGATTGGTTCGACGACCAACTCGATCTCGATCCGGCGCGGCTCGTCTTCATCGATGAAACCGGCCTGAGCACGAAGATGTCCCGGCTTCGTGGACGGGCCCCTTGCGGAGATAGATGCCGCTCACCGGTCCCGCACGGCCATTGGAAGACGACGACGTTTACCGGAGCCCTCAGGCTATCTGGAATGACCGCACCCATGGTTTTGGACGGCGCGATGAACGGGGTAGCATTCCAGGCCTATGTCCAGCAGGTTCTCATTCCAACCTTGGTGCCGGGCGACATCGTCATCATGGATAATCTGCCTGCACACAAAGCGGAAGGAGTACGTCACGCAATCGAAGACGCCGGATGCCGGTTGCTTTACCTTCCTCCATACAGTCCCGACTTCAACCCAATCGAGAAGGCATTCGCGAAGCTCAAGGCCGTCTTGCGCGCAAAAGCCGAGCGAACGGTCGACGGCTTATGGAATACCGTTGGCCAAATCGTTACGCTGTTCGAACCACAAGAATGCGCCAATTACTTCAAATCGTGCGGATATGACCCCCAGTAAAGCGGACACGCTCTAGACAATAGCTTTATAGCACAACACTACAGCATATTCGGCCTGATGATCATACCCTTCGTACCTGACCTAACCTACGAATATGTCGTTTTCTGGCGGCGTGGAAGTGAACGGTTCTCCTCCCCATCAACTGCCGTGCGTACGTTTGTCGATGTCATTAGAAAGGCGCAGAAGGAGAAGTTCCAGAGCGAGTAGATTAATTCGGATTATCCTCGAAGACGCGTCACCTGTCGCTTTCAGAACTGTGTGCAATCGGTAGAAACGAGACTGCTCGCTCGTTACGCAAGCACCCGATTGACCTTCAAATGCAGCAAGTCTGTCACACCGAAATGGTTGCTTTGCTAAAGTTATTTTATCTCGGGATGTAATTATCCTCGTCGTCAATAGTGATCGAGGAGGCGGATACCGTCGTTGTCGCGCTAAAATCGCGCACCGTCACAACGACCGATGCCGTTACCCAGTCTCTTGCGGCGCTCCAGTGGCTGCAGGGCCATGGCGCGCGGCAGATATTCTTCAAATACTGCTCGACCTTCGATTCGACACCAGAGGGTAATATTGGGCCGGTCGCAGACGCCCTGAGCGATGCGCTCGGCGCGAAGGCGGTCATCGTCTGCCCTGCCTTTCCTGCCAATGGCCGTACCGTGTTCAACGGCCACCTCTTCGTCGGCCGGCAGTTGCTACAGGATTCGCCGATGAAGGATCATCCGCTGACGCCGATGCAATCGGTGATGCAGTTGCCGGCGACGGTGTGCATTATCGCGTGGTTGATGCCTCGTCGGAGGCGGACCTGCGTGCCATTGGTAAAGCTGCGGCCACACATCCGCTAATCACCGGCGGTTCAGCCGTCGCCATGGGCTTACCCTCCAACTTCGGCATCGCTCGCAATGACAAGGATACCGGCGAAACCGGCAAAGCCGCCGGCGTCCGCACCGCCATCCTGGCCGGCAGTTGCTCGGCAATCACGCGCCAGCAGCTCGTCCGCGCCCGAACGCTCTGGCCGAACCTGCAGATCGATGTCGATGCCATCGCCGAAGGACGCGATGTCGTCGGCGAAGCCATCTCCTGGGCGAGAGGTCAGACCGCAATGAGAACGGCGGTGCAAAATTAGTCCACGAAATCGGCGGAATATTTCTGTCGAGGACGGAGTAAAATCCGGCCACCTATTTATCCTTCTGCGATGATTGCGGGAGGGTTAGAGGATTTACACCGTGGACTTATATTTGAAGGTTCGACTTGCTTGTTCTGAAGGGATGACCCGTCGGCAAGCAGCGAAGCATTTCAACCTTTCCCGCTCGACGGTTGATAAGATGATTTCCTATTCGGTTCCGCCAGGTTATCGTCGCAAAGCTGTGATCCGTCGTCCGAAGCTTGATGCCTTTACAGCGACGATTGATCACTGGCTTGATGAGGACGTGAAGGTTCCGCGCAAACAGCGCCATACGGCCAAACGTGTGTTCGAGCGTCTTCGCGCGGAATGCGGTTTCACCGGCGGCTACACGATTATCAAGGACTATATCCGCGAACGCGAGCAGCGCCGACAGGAGGTGTTTGTGCCTTTGCCGCATGAGCCCTGCCATGCGCAAGCAGATTTCGGTGAGGCGATGGTGGAGATTGGTGGTGTTGAACAGAAGGCGCATTTCTTCGTGCTGGATTTACCACATAGCGACAGCGGCTACGTGCGGGCCTATCCGGCGGCCGTGGCGGAGGCTTGGGTCGATGGCCACATTCACGCCTTTGCTTTTTTCGGAGCTGTACCGCAGTCAATTGTCTATGACAATGATCGTTGCCTGGTATCGAAGATATTGCCCGATGGCACGCGTCAGCGCGCGACGCTGTTCAGCGGCTTCCTGTCCCATTACTTAATCCGGGATCGTTATGCGCGTCCGGGGAAAGGCAACGAAAAGGGGAACGTTGAGGGCCTTGTGGGTTATGCACGGCGGAACTTCATGGTTCCCATTCCGCAGTTTGCGACATGGGCTGCGTTCAACATCTGGCTGGAAGAGCAATGCCGCAAGCGTCAACAAGACAGGCTGCGCGGTGAGAATGAGACTATCGGTGAGCGACTGCAACGGGATCTGGCTGCCATGCGTCCATTGCCGGCTTCGCCATTCGACACCTGTGATCAGGCCAGCGGCACAGTAACGGCTCAAGCTCTGGTTCGCTACAAGACGAACGACTATTCCGTACCGGTTGCCTACGGCCACAGGCAGGTCTGGATACGGGGCTATGTCGATGAGGTGGTGATCAGCTGCGGCGGTGAGACTATCGCGCGCCATGTGCGCAATTGGGGGCGGGAAGATGTCGTTTTTGATCCGCTACATTACCTGCCGCTGATTGAGAAGAAGATCAATGCGCTGGATCAGGCAGCTCCTCTTCAAGGATGGGCTCTGCCCGAAGAGTTCGCTACGTTGCGTCGGTTGATGGAAGGCCGCATGGCAAAGCATGGGAAACGGGAATATGTGCAGATATTGCGCCTGCTGGAAAGTTTCGATCTCGCCGACCTGCATGCAGCGGTGAAGCAGGCCCTGCAGCTTGGAGCCAATAGGCTTCGACGCTGTCAAACATCTTGTCCTGTGTCGGGTGGAGCGTCGGCCGCCACGGCTTGATCTGTCGATCTATCCTTACCTACCCAAAGCAACGGTCGAGAAGACGTCGGCGAAAGCCTACATGCGCCTCTTGTCGTCGGATGCAGGAGAAGCGGCATGAACATTGAAGCACCAGAGATCCTGCTGTCCCATTATCTCAAGACCTTGAAGCTGCCGACCTTCCAGCGCGAGTACCAGAAGCTGGCCAGATTATGCGCCCCCCGAAGGGGTCGATCATGTCGGATATCTCAGTCGTCTTGCTGAACGCGAGATGATCGAGCGGGAGCGCCGCAAAGTCGAACGCCGCATCAGGGCAGCACGGTTCCCAACAGTCAAAAGTCTCGACAGCTTTGACTTCTCAGCCATCCCGAAGCTCAATAAGATCCAGGTACTGGAACTGGCACGCTGCGAATGGATCGAACGGCGTGAGAACGTCATCGCGCTTGGTCCCAGTGGCACGGGCAAAACTCATGTGGCGCTTGGGCTTGGTTTGGCCGCATGCCAAAAGGGCCTATCCGTCGGTTTCAACACGGCAGCTGCCCTGGTCAGCGAGATGATGGAAGCGCGTGATAAACGGCGACTGTTGCGGTTCCAGAAGCAGATGGCGGCCTATAGGTTGCTGATCATTGCCGAACTGGGCTTCGTGCCGTTGTCAAAGACTGGAGCGGAATTGCTGTTCGAGCTGATCTCGCAACGCTATGAGCGAGGCGCAACTCTCATCACCAGCAATCTGCCATTTGACGAATGGACGGAAACACTCGGATCCGAGCGGTTGACCGCTACACAACTGGATCGCATCACCCACCACGTCAACATTCTTGAAATGAACGGCGACAGCTATCGCCTCGCTCAAAGCCGAGCCAAAAAGCACCGCTAAAACACACACAAAATTATCGCCGCCGCAATCGGCTAACTCTGGTCGGGCTACGCCCTTCCGACGTTCCCCGATTGCGGCGTAAACTGGCCTAATGACCTTGCCCCGTTGAAATAATTCATTTTGAAGTAAGCTCTGGCTCATTGAGAGGCCCAGAGAATGAAGCGCAACCGTTTTACAGACGAACAGATCATCGGCATTCTGAAGAAGCACGAGACGGGCACGCCTGTCGCGGAGCTTTGTCGCAAGCACGGCGTCAGCGATGCCAGTATCTATAAATGGAAAGCCAAGTTCGGCGGCATGGACGTGTCCGAGGCAAAGCGGTTGAAGACGCTGGAAGACGAAAACACGAAGCTGAAACGGCTCCTGGCCGATGCGATGCTCGACAACGCCGCTTTGAAAGACCTTTTGGGAAAGAAGTGGTGACGCCCGCAGCAAGGCGTAAAGCTGTCGCTCATGTGATGGATTACCACCAGATGAGCGAACGGCGGGCGTGTAAAGCCATGGGCTTTTGCCGTATGACGATCCGTTACGAAACCAGGCGCAGCGATGACCATGACCTTCGCGAGCGGATGCGGTGCTGCGCAGCCGGAACGACTCCGCACCCCAACCCGCCGCTACCGCCCCAAATACAGCAACCCAAAACCGCTGGAGCAAACTCAAAACTGAATAAAACTTGGGGGCAACGTCACTAATTTTACGCCGCCATTTGGCCTGTTTTTAGTCCGCCGTTGACAGGAGCCCCATGTTTCTTATCCGGACACATCAGGGACTATCATTAAGGTCAAAACGTCATTGAAGGGGCTTGATCAGGCTCTGGCAGTGATCAACTGAACGGTAATCACAAATGATTCGCAAATCCATATATGACAGGATCATGTCCCGTGAGGGGCATGAAGAAATGACGCCTGAATCAGAAGAAGAGAAGAAGAAATTGAAGCGAATGAAATCTGCTATTCTGTTTTCAGGAGCGCTTGTCCTTTTGGCAATTGCCGGGTTCTCCATATGGCAGTTGCCAATGATGCAAAGAGCTTTCTCATATTCTGTAAGTGCTCAGAAAGCATCTGATCCATCTCTTGAGCCAACGCTTTTTCTGGAACACACCAAACAGGCGGGGCTGACGAAATGTTCGAATGTTTATCCTGTTTTGGGCCGAATCCTTACCAACAGTGCACACTAACAGGTTGCAAGCGAGTGGCGTCTTACTCAACCGAACGAGCATTCAATTCAAGGTCTGGTAGGACTGCGCTATGAAACTCAGGATTTTACTGCTGATGCCGGAGGCGTTGTATTCGCTGTTCCTCAAGAAGAAACGTGCGAAGGTGCAATGGCACGGGTTGTCCCCATACAGCAATCCTGTTCGAGCACTCCTGATACATTGATCAAAGGCGCGGACTTGTCGGCAAACCTTGGCAATGTATCCTCGTTCACGCTTGCCAACAATGGTGGTCAGGTATTACTAGTGCCAGCCTCTAATGACAGTTGCGTTATTGTTTTCATTATATAGGCTAGAGGATAACGATGATAGCACGGACGTAGACAGTGATCTTGAAGACATGACAGCAGAAGGGGATGGCGACGTATTTGAGACGGCTCTGTCGCAAATTTTCGTTTGAGGTAGAGTCGGCCTTAACTGTGGACGTCTTTATGCTGCAAGTTCAGCAAAGATCTTGAATGGCGAGCGATTGTTATTGGCGAACTGGTTCTTGCGGATCATATGGGTGGCCTCAACGCCAGCAATAGTGGCCGCCGCCGAATGAAATGCCTTGAAGCCCATCATTGGTCTTGTGAGACGTTTTATAAAGCGGTGATCCTGTTCAAGGATATTGTTGAGATATTTGATCTGCCGGATTTCAATGATCCTGCCCGTTCCGATGAATTTCAGGATCGTATTGACAGATTGCAAACCAGCCAGATTAGGATGCGGACTCATTATCTGAGGCGATCCATATCCTCATGGCAGCAAGTTGAGAGCGGCGAGATTGCGCTGACGATAAACCCAACGGCTGAAGCTGAAAGTCTTTTTACGATTGGTCTTCGCGGGGATGTTCGCCCAGCATTTGCGTTGATTGGCGAGGTTACGAATAGCATGGGTGTCATATGCCTTGTCGGCAAGGATCGTTGCTCCGGGCTGAACGTCACTCAGCAGCTTTTCAGCCATGGGGGCATCAGCAGCCTGACCTGCGGTTAATTCCAGGCGAACCGGCAAGCCATCAGCATCGACAAGTGCATGGATTTTGGTTGTCAGGCCGCCACACGAGCGTCCCATGCAAGGATCTGCAGATCACCCTTTTTAGCGTTGGCACCGTGGTGGTGAACGCGGATACAGGATGAATCGATCATCACGATATCGCCGTCGTAACGCTTTGAAACGGCGTCTAGAAGGTGATCCCAGATACTTGCTTTGCACAAGCGGGAGAACCGATTGTAGAGCGTCGTGCGCGGTCCATAACGTTCCGGCACGTCGCGCCAGGACGATCCCGTTCTGAAGCGCCACAGGATGCCATTGATCACTCGGCGGTCGTCGACACGTTCAATCCCACGGGTATTGGTCGGCAGAAGTGGTGCGATGACGCCCCATTCTTCGTCGCTCAATTCATGACGGCGCATGACAATCTCCTTTCACGGAGATTGAATCACATACCTTCAAAAAGGTGAACCAAGTTTATGGGAACACTGCCTAGCTCCGCTCTTTCCGATGACAACCCTCTCGGGAACGCCGTTGGCTGCGATGGTGTTCCGGACAAGGTCGTCATGGATAAAAGCGGGGCGAACCTGGCCGGTGCACAGGCTGTGAACATGATCCTGAAAATCACTGGTGCCGGAAGAATGTTTGAAATCCTTCAGGTCAAGTATCTGAACAACATTCTTGAGCAAGACCATCGGTCCATCAAGAAGATCACCAAGCCAATGATGGGCTTCAAAGCGTTTCACTCCGCCTCAGCCGCCATTGCAGGCATCGAAGTAGCTAACATGATCCGTAAGAACCAATTCGTCAACGACAACTGTTCGCCATTCCAGCTCTTTGCGGAGCTCGCACAATAATGGTGTCCAATGATAAGGCACACTTCACCAGCCCAGAATTTTGCGACAAAGCCGGTTTATCTCCACGCTTACAAGACCGTATCCGAAGCGCGTGCTGGCATCAGCTGGTATCTGAACTTGTACAACAGCCGACGCCCATATTCATCCCTTGACCAGCAGACACCGGATCAGGCTTACTTCAATGCGCTGACACCAATGATAATGGCAGCATAATCGGTTAGAAATCCACTTCACGAAACACCAGAAACTGTTCAGAAAAACCCAGCCACCTCAAAAATTAGCTGTTGCAATGAAATCTGTTTCATAACATGAGTAAGACAGTCAGGTAAAATGGTGCTGTTGCTAGTTGAACACCACAATTGGATTGAGGCATCATAGATAACTTTTTTGAGTTTAGTAGATGACCACGAGGAACGTGCAATCTGAGGCCTACAACGATCTGATGACAATTTATCTTTGTCACTGGAGAGGATTAGGGCATATTCTGAAAAAGCGGATTGGTTCGCATGAGCTTGCAGAAGACGCTTTACAAGAAACCTGGATTCGTCTCCAGACAAGTAAAACAGACATCGCAGTCATACGCGATAAGCAAGCGTTCATCCTTCGTGTGGCCAGCAATATAGCCACAGATCTTATCCGCAAGGAGCAACGCCATTCATCTCGGTGCATCAGTGATGAAGCGGTGCTTGCCGCTGTTGCTGATGCTTATCCTTCTCCGGAGGCGGTTATCGTTGATCGTGACCATCTTCGCCATCTCGTCAGTGTTCTCGCCAAACTGCCTGTCAATCCGCGTGAAGCCCTTTTATTCAACCGGTGTGACGGCCTGACCCATGCTGAGATTGCTGAGCGTCTGAATGTTTCGGTAAGTACAGTGGCTTATTATCTGGCTCAGGCGCTTCGGCATTGCAGAGATCACTTTCAGCCTTTTTAATTTTTAATTCCGGCTATAAGTCGTTCCTCGCCATTTGGTGTTGTAATTTGAATACTGAAGTCGCGGTTCGGTGCGAGTAGAGGCTCAGCGAAAATGATGAGGTAATGACGGGAAATGAGGTCTGAGAACACCGAGCATACAGACAAAATTGCCCTCAGTGATGAGGCGATCGGCTGGCTGGTAAAGCTTCATTCCGGCGTGGCTACTCCAGTAGATCACGATGCTTTTGCCGACTGGCGAACATTAAGTGATCAGCATGAAGCCGCGGCAAGAGATGCTGAAGCCGTCTGGAGCGGTATCGGTGTTGCAGGTCCGCAGTTCAGACGAAAAAACCGCGAGCTTACAGTTACACGCCGAGCAGCGTTGTGTGGCGGCATATTCTTGCTTGCGGGTGTTGTGTTGCAGCGAACCGGTTTTATCGGGCCACAGCTTTTTGCGGACTATGTTACTGGTATTGGCGAACAGCGTACAATCGCGCTTGCCGATGGTTCCTCTGTTTCTTTGAATGCAGATACAGCACTTTCGGTTGACATGCGTCCTGAAAAGCGGTCGCTGCAATTGTTCTATGGGCAGGCAACTTTTGATGTTGCACCGGATCGCGCGCGTCCTTTTGTTGTCAGCGCGGCGGCGGGGAAGATCGAAGCTATCGGAACGTCATTTGATATCGATATCCGCACCGAGAATGTCGCCGTTACGGTTCTGTCTGGGTTGGTCGAGGTCTCAACCGATGCAGATCCTATCACAGCTGTAGAAGTGAGTGGGAATGAGCGCGTCTTATACGATCGTGCTGGAAGCGCTTTTTCGCCAGAGGTTGTGGACGCTGATATTGAAACCTCGTGGCGGCGCGGGCGTCTTATCTTTAACCAGCGGAAGCTCGGCGATGTCATCTCAGAGCTTGAGCGATATCGCCGGGGTAAAATCGTTATTGCGAATAATGAGCTTCGCGCCCTGAATGTCACGGGCGCTTTCGATCTCACCGCTCCAGAGACCATATTGGACACACTGGCAAGTACGCTTCCAATACGCATCACTCATCTGCCTCTAGTGACAATAATCCGGTAATGGTTAGGGCTGGATGAAAATAATATCATTATAAATCAATTGATTGGTATTAATTTTATTATTTATTGAATTTTATCCTATAAAGTTTTGCTTCTCATTTCGTCTCTCCTACAGAGGGCCAGCCAAACAACGCTAATTCTGCGAGCCACGCCCAAATATTTCTTATGCTGGACGGAGCAGGTACTATGCAGGACGAGGCGTTGAGAGCCGGGCAAAATTATACACATCGCAGACAGTCTTTGATGGCTTTGTTGTTGGCATCGACTGGGTTTGGCTTTGTTGTAGTTATAGGAGCACAGCAAACAGCTTACGCGCAGAGTGTGTCGGTGCAGACAGTTTCACTGAATATCCCGTCGCAAAATCTCAGTTCAGCACTGGCTGCATTTGCTGGCCGGACGGGTGTAAGAATGCTGATTCCGTCGAGCCTTGTTGCCGGAAAAAACAGTGTTGCTTTGGTGGGAAGCTACACACGAGAGCAGGCAATGTCGCGTCTGCTGTCCGCAAGCAATCTGCATTACAGCTTCACCGATGCAAATACTGTAACCATTTTCGATCCGCCGAGTGGAGGGTCTGCCGCAGGTGACATCATAAATGGCGAAGATACGACCTTGCTTGATACGATTACCGTGACTGCTGGTCAGGGGGTTGGTCTGGCGGATCAGCCTTATCAGACAGCCGGTTCGCAAACCTACATATCGGCTGATAAGATCGAACGCTTTCGCGGAACATCAGTTGGTGACATGTTGTCTGGCACACCGGGCGTATTGAATGCAGACAACCGCAATGGTGCAGCTCTTGACGTGAATATCCGCGGTATGCAGGGGCAGGGTCGCGTTCCCGTAAGTGTTGACGGAGCCATTCAGGAAACGACAGTTTGGCGTGGCTATTCCGGCATTGCTGGAAGATCCTATGTCGACCCTGACTTTATAGGCGGGGTAATGGTCGAGAAAGGCCCCAGCTCCGGAGCCGACGGTGCAGGTGCGGTTGGCGGTATCGTGCGTATGAACACCATTTCCGCCGATGACATTCTACGTCCGGGCAAGGACTTTGGTATTCGCATTAAAGGTGGCTTCAATTCTAACAGCTCTTCTGTGCCTCCGGTCGATACAACTGGAGGACTGCACGGCGCAGGCACTTATCCCGATGGCCAGCTGCCAACATCTTTTGGCGGCCCGGAAGGTATGGATAGACCCTCATTCCTTGAGCCTGCCGGTGGCAATGGCAGTATAGCTGCAGCCTACAAGTCGGAATATGTTGAAGTATTGGCTGCCTATGCGCGGCGTAAAAACGGCAACTACTATGCGGGTACCCGTGGTAAGACTGTTGATAAGATCCTTTTCCCAAACTGCATGAGAATCAGTGCGGGAGAATGCTCGAGTGTGGCACCCGGATATACAAGCGTCGCTTTCGAAGGTCTCAATCGCTATCGCGGGGGCGAACAAGTTCTTAATACGTCTCAAGATAACAAGTCTTTTCTTCTCAAGGGAGGCTTTCATCTCCCTTACGACCAAAAATTAGACTTGTCCTTCATGCGTTATGACAGCATCTATGGCGAAATCATGCCATCACAAATTCTTTACGCTGAAGACTATGGTGCGTACCAAGCAAAGCTTAATCAAGTGAAGATGGATACCTATACCGCCAAATATTCGTGGAATCCTGAGGGTAATGATTTTTTTGCCTTAAAGGCAGGACTTTGGATGACAGATGCTGAACTTACCACGCCGTATCAATGGTATCAGTTTGATGATCCAATACTTCACAATTACTACGGAACGAAAAACAAACGTTGGGGGTTCAACGCTGAAAATACCTCGGCATTTGATACTTCAATTGGAACAATATCGTTAAACTATGGTGGCAGCTACACATACGAGACCATAAGTCCAGGCGATGGTGCCGATTTGATGAAGGGAAGAAGTGGTAACCGTCGTGAAGTAAGCCTGTTCACATCTGGGGAGTGGAAACCAAATGACTGGCTGACGTTCAACGCGTCCGTCAGATATTCAGATTTTAAATCAAAAGATACACGACCTTGGGAGGTTGAAATCTATCCGTTACGTCACGGAGATAAAGTTTTTAATTTTCACTCCGCCGCTGAACGCACCGCCCACCGCAAAGCCAATCCCGGATCTGTAAACATGCCGATGATCCAGGAGGTTAAAACTGGAGTTTATAGAGCCTATGATGGAAATGGCTTGGCGCCAGTTTTATCAGCAACTATTGAACCAGTTGACGGTATACAGTTCTATGGAAAGTATGCTGAAGCGATCCGCCTTCCAAGTCTTTTTGAAACAACGCGCGGCTTTTCAACCGATGAATCTCCGTTCAATCTTAAGCCAGAACATGCACACAATTGGGAATTCGGCCTAAATGTATTAAAAGATGATATCTACTTTGACAGTGATAAGTTGCGCGTGAAAGCTAGTTACTTTAATAATAGAGTTGATGACTACTTGACCAGAACATTTATAAAAGAAGTGGGGGCTCCAATCGTCAACATAGATAAGGCGGAGCTGCAAGGACTCGAACTTTCTGCTTCGTATGCCGCCGGTCGCTTTTTCGGTGATTTTTCCTATACCCACTACCTACGTACGCGGTTTTGCGCGAATCCAAGCGAGCTTTCAAACAGTCATGAACTTTGCAACGCGGGTGGAACAGATAACAGTTATGTTATCAATCAACTACCACCGAGAAACAGTATGTCGCTCACCCTTGGTGCGCACGCGTTTGAGGATAAACTAACCGTTGGAAGTCGATTAACCTACATTGGCAAGCGGACAGGTGATAGCGCCATTGCTGTCGGCGGTTCGATTGTAAATGTTGATTGGAAACCATACACCTTGGTAGATCTCTTCGCGAGTTATAAGATCAACGATCACTTTCAAGTTGATGCTGCAATCGATAACGTAGCCGATGTCTATTATATGGATACCCTGACTCTTGGGCTCATGCCGTCACCAGGACGAACATTCAGACTGAATATGACGTCTAAGTTCTAAATGACAAATGAAAGGGCAGGCTCTGCTTGCCCTTGTTTTGTTCCCGAATGACGAATCGTTCTGCTATGGCCGTACGACTGCTTGGGGTACAAGCAGCTTGTAGCCCAGTGATGAATGGGGCCGCCCGGTATTATAATGCTGTCTCCAGTTTTCGATAATTATCTTCGCCTCCTTGAGCGTGTAAAAGATTTTACCGTTGAGCAGTTCGTCGCGGAGCTTCGAGTTGAAGCTCTTGCAATAGCCGTTTTCTCATAGACTGCCCCGGCGTAATGTAGGCGGTTTTGGCAGCGACTGCTGCGATCTACTCCCGTAGCGCCTTGGCGAAGAATTCCGGACCATTGTCGGAACGAATATGGGTGGGGATGAAGAGGTCGGAAAGCACGTCGATGACATCGACGGCCTTCAGCTTTCTCTCGACCCTGATGGCGATACTTTCTCGCGTGAACTCGTCGATCATGTTGAGCATGCGGATTTTCCTGCCGTTATGCGTGCGATCCCCGACGAAGTCGTATGACCAGACATGGTTGGGATATTCCGACCGAAGCCGGATGCACGAACTGTCGTTCAACCACAGTCGGCCGCGTTTCGGTTTCTTGTGAGGCACTTTTAGCCGCTCCCGTCGCCAGATGCGCTCAACCCGCTTGACGTTCACGATCCAGCTAGCCTGATGCAGCATCGCCGGGATGCGGCGATAGCCATAGCGACCATACTGAGGGCGAGCGCCGTGGTGTCAGCGGTCAGTGCCGCCTCATCATCCGTGGTCTTGGCGATCTTGCGCTTTGTGGACGATGCTGACCGAGATTCCGGCACGCCCGTCTTTCGGACACCTTCAGTTCATCGATCTATGGGCTTACGGCACAAGGTCAGACTGGCTTTCTCCCAGCCTGGAACACCAAGCCGACAATGCTCTTATTGAATCCTTCAATGGAACATAGCGTGACGAATTTTTGAATGTGAACTGGTTCAGCTCGGTCATGGAGGCTCGACAGCTCACACGTCAAACCGTCCATACACTAACTTTCCGAACGGATCCCCCCCTCGTTTCACGCCAAAATTAAATTGTAAGAACCAAAATAATGGTCCGTGAATAATTTCTATTTAATTACGTGTTTGGTGTAGAACTTATTTTTATAGCATAGCATGCAGTACACAGAGATCATGACGGTGTTCATATTCCCGGCACCAACCCTTCAACACATTCTCAATTGGATGGCCCCGCTGGAAAATAGTCGCTTTCGTGTGCCAGCGCAGCTTTATGTGAAGCGCAACTGCTCGCATCCGATCTTCGTAGGAATATATAAACTACAACCCTGATAGCCAAAGTTTTCGTCTGCACCGCCATCTGCGCCGTCTTAATCCAGCGGTCTGTTCATCCGTATTTGCAAAGTTCAGTTGTAAAAGTACATTCAATCCGGTTCACTAGCTCCTGAGCCATATAGTTATCGGTAATAAAGGCCTTCAATGCAGAATATGACGATCCCTACCGTTACTCAGGACCCCGTTGTCCGTGTTTCCGATAACGATAGTGAGCAGGTCCCACAGAATGGCAGACAGGTTCGTATCGAGGCCGTGGCAAAGCTGGCAGGGGTATCGGCGATCACTGTTTCGCGTGCATTGGGTAAGCCAGAAGTTGTCGCAGAAAAGACCCGAGTGAAAGTTGCTGAAGCTGTTCGTGCGACCGGGTTTAGCCTCAACCCCCATGCAAGTGCTTTGCGTTCAGGCCGTTCGAATGTTGTGGCGGTTTTCATTTCCTCAATGGCTAGTGAACAATTTCTGCAGGCTGCTGGTGCGTTTTCGGACGTAGTGGAAGCGCTCGGGTTCGAGGTCGTTCTTGCCCGCACGTCTTATTCCTACGAGCGTGAGGTGCGGTTGACGCGCAGTCTGTCGCAAATCCGGCCTGCCGGCGCTTTTATCACCGGTATGCTGGAACAAGAATTGAATCGTGATTTGTTTCGTCGCCTCAAAATCCCGATCGTCGAAAGTTGGGCGTACTGCGATACGCCGATTGATATGCTTGTGGGTATTTCAAATACCGATGGCGTGAGCGCCATGATTCAATATCTGGCGCAGCGTGGTTATCGGCGTCCGGCATTTATCGGTCGCGCGTACGGACGCGGACACATTCGTCATGTTGCATTTCAGAATGAATGCGCTCGTCTTGGTCTGGAAGCGTCCGGTGCCATACTCTTACCCACGGTTCGCTCAAAAGAAGATGGTCGAGTCGCTTTGTCTGAATTGTTACGCCAACATAGCCCGGATGTCGTCTTTTGTGCGAACGACCTTCTAGCCTGTGGCGCTCTGCTTGAAGCAAAGGCTCGTGGATTACGTGTGCCTGAAGATATCGCCATTTCAGGGTTTGGAGACTGTGCATTGATGCAGGAGTTGCCGCCAGGAATTACGACTATTGCTGTAGACGCAATAGAGTTGGGGCGTTTGGCCGGCGAGATGCTTGCTGCTCGATTGACTAAGGCTGGGTCCCAGAAAGACAGGGTGCTGCTTCCCCTTACCTTGATCCAGCGGGGGTCTTGCTGATCTAACATTCATTGACCGTTCGATTCGACTGGACGGAAGACTGCATGCGAATGGGAACACGTATCGTTCGCAAGCAATAGTCAAATTGGCAATCATTAAATTATTTAACCGAAGACGTAGCCAGAATGACTATTAATCAGATATTGAATGTTAACGTTGTCACACATGCGAGATATATGCCATGATGAAATATACCGGGATCAATCGGGAAGCCGTAATTTCTCTGCTTTCAAGCTTTATTACGATCCCCTCAATCAACCCTGCCTTTCAAACGGAGAATGACGAAGATGCTTCGCAATTTGGCGAACAGGCAGTCGCTGAAGCTCTATATGGATGGTTTCGGGCCGAGAATATTGATTGTGCAATTGACGAAGTGGCGCCGGGTCGGCCAAATCTCATAGCGCGGATAAAGGGGCGACAGGCGACAAAGAGGATGCTTTGGGAAGGGCATTTGGATACCGTGCAGGTTTCCGGTATGGCAGAGCCCTTTAATCCCCGAATAGAAGGAGACAAGATTTTTGGGCGTGGTGCTGTAGATGATGGCGCAAGCGTTGTGGCTTTTATGTTGGCAATGCGCGCATTGAAGGCGATGCCGCCACAATCGGATGTCGATTTTCTCGCTGCGATGGATGAGGAATTCAGTTACCAGGGAATATTGCATCATCTTGCCCGCGAAGAGCAGTATGATCTGGGAGTTGCGGGGGAGCCGACGTCACTACGGGTAGTCAGAGCCTGTAAGGGCACTGTCCGCTGGTGGGTGAATATCGAAGGTCGCAATGCGCATACAGGCAAGCCTGAGGAAGGAATTAACGGTATTACAATTGCTCGCCGGATTTTGGACGCCTATGACGCTGAAATGGCCCGTCGAACCCACGTCCATCCACTGCTCGGTCCCGCGACACTGACTTGTACAGCAATTGAAGCTGGCATTGGCCCTAACACGGTTCCTGCTGTTTGCCGTTTGCGGTTCGATTATCGGTATTTACCGACAGAGTTGGGACTGGAAGTTCATGCAGATTTCAAGACTGTCGCCGAAGCGGTAGTGGCTGAATTTCCCGATGCATGTGTTGCGGTTGAAACGCCGTTCGTTGACTCTTCAGCTATGGACATTGCCCAGACGAGTGAGATTGTGGCTCGCATGAGCAGCGTTTGTGCCCGTTATGAAGTCAATCCTGAATCGATTGGTGTGCCATATGGGTCGGATGCAACAAAAATGGTCAACAATGCCGCTATCCCAACTATTATTTTTGGACCCGGCAGTATTGATCAGGCCCATGCAATTGATGAGTTTGCTGAGATCGAGCCAATCATAAAAGCTGCGAAAATGCTTGTTGATTTAGCCCATGACCTAGAGACGCCTTTATGATCGTATCGCTGTCTCCCTGCCTGTTCACCGGTCATTAGATCGATGACGGGCAGGGGCGTTAGGAATGAAGATGATGGCTCATCCTCTTGTTGCCAGGGATGTCGGCTCTCTCCTGAAAGCAAACAATTATGCTGAGGAGCGTATCAGGATGGTAATCCGGCACCGCAAACGGTAACAGTGATTTTTTCTCCAGCTTGTGGCTTATAAGCACCGGATAAAAGCGCCGCAACGGCTGCCGCACCGGCTGGGTCAGCCGCAATGCCCATTTCAAACCAGAGCCATTGTGCGGCTTGAGCCATATGGTCGTCCTCTATCAGAACATATTCATCGACCACCTTGGAAAGCTGTGCAAAGAGCTTTTCATCGGTGCGACGACAGGACATCGTGGGGATGGCGCTTTTAATCTCGCTTAGCGTAACCACTTCTCCTGCGGCGGCAGAGTCATGCAGTGTGGGTGAGCCGTAAGGTTCGACGACGACGACTTTAATATTAGAATTCAATGCTTTAATTGCAGTTCCGGCGCCTGTGACGAAACCGCCTCCGCCTGCTGCGATAATGACTGTTTCGGTTTCAGGGCGATCCTCCAATATTTCAAGTGCTACGGTCCCCTGACCTGCGACGACAAACGGGTCTGCAAAAGGATGAACATATATGGCTTTATCCTTCATGGCCAAGTCGTTCGCGAGGGTGTTACAATGATCGAAGTCTGCCCCGCCGATAACAGTTTTTGCACCCCAGGCCTGCATTTTAGCTACTTTTTCTGCCGCAACAGATTGAGGTAAGAAAATGGTAGCTGGCACCTTTGCGATAAAACCGCATCTTGCGACTGCTAGTCCATGATTCCCACCAGAGGCCGCAACAAGTCCATGAGCACGCACGTCAGAAGGAAGCGACATGACGCGATTGGCGGCACCTCGTGCCTTGAATGAACCGGAAACCTGAAGACATTCAAGCTTGAGCGAAAGAATTCCTTGTGTGATTGGTGATTTTATTTGATCGGCCGCCAAAAGTGGTGTTCTTCGTACATATGGTTTGATCCGCTGTGCGGCCGCCTGAATGTCACCCAAAGAAATCATAGCCTTATCCTTTATATTTGAGTTTTTTTTCTTCGCATTCATGAATCTGCTTGACGTCGTGGAGCTATTCCGTCCAGATTATGGTAACGTTATCATTGACGGTGTAAAAGCAGTTTCTGCGCAAGAGCTGCAAATGATGCCAAGGGGAAGGGTTAAAGGCTGATGGCGACTGATCTTATGAGTGGCGCAGTTCGTGGTTACCCTGCCGATCATGCAGCGGTGCAAGTCCAAGAGTTAGGTAGTCTGGGCATCGATCCTCGCGATGGATCGGCACAGCTTCCACTTTTGACGTTCGACCCTTCCGCTTGGGAGCAGAACTGCGATGCAATGTTTACCTATGTACGGGCCGTTGGTGCAAAAATAGCACCGCACGCCAAAACGCCGATGTCACCAGAACTTGCTCATGATTTGATGAAGCGTGGCGCAATGGCGCTGACGGTGGCAGATATCCGTCAGGCTGCTGTCATGCTGGAAAATGGCTTAAACCAGCTTATCCTTGCCAATCAGATCGGGGGTGTCTCCAGCGGCGCGCGGCTTGGCCGGTTGTTGGCGCAATATCCGTCGGCGCAGATCACCCTTTATGTCGATAGTCTGGCTGCGTTGATGACCGCTGCGGAAGTGGCAGAGGCTGCTGGTCGTCAAATCGATTTCCTAATTGAGGTTGGTGGCGGTCGGGCAGGGGCGAGAACCATTGAAGCCGTATCAGCTATACTGGATGCACTGGTTTCATTTCCCCAGCTTCGCGCGGTCGGAATTGCTGCTTATGAAGGAGCGTCTGCAAGCAGTGATCCGCAAGAGACGCGCCGGGCGATTGCCTCTCTCCATGAACTGGCGTCTGCAGCTTTTGCTCAGTTGCGCGCCTTTAGACCGCATGATCATCTCGTCCTTTCTTCTGGCGGCTCGAGTTTCTTCGATCTGGTTGTCGAAGATCTTGGGCCTCTCGTCAAAGCTGATGGAAACGCCGATCTGGTTTTGCGTTCCGGCGCGATCTTCTTTTGCGACCATGGTGTTTATGCACGACGGCTAGTTGATCTCGACCGGCGCAATGGCTTTGCTGCTGCGGGAATGGGGTTGGCGAGCGACGCTTTTAGACCGGCACTTCTTGTTTACGCCGAAGTTCTTTCCCTGCCTGAGCCCGGGCTTGCGATCTGCGGCATGGGAATGAGGGATGTTTCTTTCGATCAAGGGCTTCCTGTTCCAGTGTCATGCTATCGTAACGGAAAAGCCGTGCACTTGCCCGAATGGCCTGTGGTAACAAAGCTGAACGATCAACACGCCTTTCTGGAACTCCCGGTAGCGACCGCTCTTTCGGTTGGCGACATCCTCGGTTTCGGGATTTCGCATCCTTGTACAGCGCTTGATCGATGGTCGTGGATATTTGTCACTAATTCTGATGGCAAGGTTGCAAAAGCCTTGCCGACATACTTCGGGTAGGCCGATGTCTTCTTTGAACTTTCGTCCCTTATGGCGCTACGAGGATACTTTCATTGAAGGTATTTTTGTAACCCTGAAGCTTGCGCTTATGGCGGGAGCGGTAGGGCTTGTACTTGGCCTTGTGTTCGCGCTTTTGATGGGACGGGGCAATCGGTATCTTGGTTTTCTGATCCGCGCCTATATTGAAGTGATCCGCAATACGCCACCCGTTTTGCAGATATTCATTATCTTTTTCGTCATGCCGCAGGTGGGGTTGCGGTTACCGCCATTCGAGGCGGCTGTGGTTGCGTTGACGCTTTATTTTGCGGCTTTTGTGGCGGAGATCATAAGGTCGGGTTTGAATTCGATCCCCAAGGCACAAATTGAGGCTGGCCATTGTCTTGGGCTGACAGGTATACAGGTGTTCAATCACGTCGTGCTCTTGCCGGCCTTGCGCAATATCTATCCCTCACTCACCAGCCAGTTCATTCTGCTGTTGTTGGGAACATCGATTGCCTCGTTCATTTCGACAGAGGAATTGTTCCACACCGCAGCTTTCGTTGAAAGCCGCACCTTCCGCAGTTTTGAAGTCTATGCCCTCATCTCGGGCATCTATGTGATGATGGTCCTGGCATTTCGGCTTTTCTTCCTTGCTCTCGGAAAGCTCGCTTTCCGTTGGCCTGTAGCACGATAGGAGAGAACGATGCGTCCTTTGGGAATGATTGATGTAATCTCCTTTGCGACTGCTTTCCAGTACACTGTTTTGCTGGTGCTGCTTGCTTTGGTGATTGGTGGGCCACTAGCGTTGCTCTTTGCAATGATGCGAGTGTCTCAGATTGCTCCACTGCGCTGGTTCTCGGCATTGATCCTTCAGTTGATGCAAGGTGTGCCACTGCTGGCTTTGCTTATGTTTGTTTATTTCGGCTTGCCGGTTTTCCTCGGCATTCGACTACCGCCGCTTCTGGCCGTGACAGCGGCTTTCACGATTTATACGGCGGTTTTTCTGGGCGAGATATGGCGTGGCGGAATCGAAGCAGTCAAAAAAACCCAATGGGAGGCTGCGGCTTGTCTGGGGCTCAGCAGATGGCAGCAATTTATCCATATTATTGCGCCTCAGGCTCTTAAGATAGCACTTCCTGCCAGCGTCGGGTTTCTTGTTCAGCTCATCAAGGGAACCTCCCTTGCCGCCGTTGTCGGCTTCATCGAATTAACACGTGCAGGTCAACTATCAGCAGCAGCGACACTGCAACCGCTGCCCGTTTATATCAGTATAGCTGCGATTTATTTCGCTATCTGTTCCCCGCTGACGTTTTTGTCGCGCAAATTGGAGACACGTCTGCATGGCGCTCGTTGAGATCAAGAACCTGCGGAAATCCTTTGGTACTCTGGAAGTTCTCAAGGATGTGACGCTCATCGTCGAAAAAGGCGACATCGTCGCACTTATCGGTCGCTCCGGCTCCGGCAAGTCCACTTTGTTGCGCTGTATTAACGGATTGGAGGAAACGCAAGGCGGCTCGATTACGGTCGCTGGACAAGCCATCAGCGCACGAATGGCAGGCCTGAAAGAATATCGCCAGCGGGTTGGAATAGTCTTCCAGCAGTTCAACCTGTTCCCGCATATGAACGTATTAAAGAATATAACGCTGGCGCCGATCCTGACACGCAAAATTGCCAAGTCCGACGCGCGTGCTCTGGCGGAGGCCTGCTTGACCAAGGTCGGGTTGCTGGAAAAAATCGAAGCGTGGCCCGAGCAGCTTTCAGGTGGGCAGCAGCAGCGTGTCGCTATTGCCCGTTGTCTAGCGATGGCGCCGGAACTGATGCTGTTTGACGAGGTGACCTCCGCGCTTGACCCTGAACTTGTCGGTGAAGTGCTCAAGGTCATGGAGGATATGGCGCATCAGGGCATGACAATGGTTCTGGTCACCCATGAAATGACCTTTGCCCGCAATGTCGCAAACAAGGTGGTTTTCATGCACGAAGGTCGGATCTGGGAGGAAGGTCATCCCGACGATCTGTTCGTTAATCCGCAAACACCTGAACTTCAGGCTTTTATACGGCGATCATAAAATTAACCCAACCAATAAAAAGGGAGAAATCAAATGGGATTGAAAGCATTTTTTGCATCTCTGAGCATAGCGGCAACTTTGCTTGCTCCGGTGACGGCATATGCAGATAAATTGCAGGATATTCTTAACAGCGGTAAGGTTCGAGTGGGTATCTTGCTCGACGTGCCACCATGGGGCATGAACGATGCAGAAGGGAAGCCGACAGGTCTGGACGTGGAAGTGGCGCAGCTCTTGGCACAGGAACTCTCTGTGGATCTCGAGATCGTGCAGGTAACCGGAACAAACAGAATTCCCAACCTGTTGTCAGATCAAACTGATATCATCATTGCCGCCATGGGAGCGACCTCTGAACGTGCCCAACAGGTCATGTTCTCGCAGCCTTATACGGCGGTGCAACTGGGTGTCTTCGGCTCTTCTGATATCGGAGCTTCGGAAGACATTTCGGTTCTGGACGGTCATACGATTGCTGTCGCGCGTGGTACTACACTGGATCTGTGGTTGACCGACAATGTTCCCTCCGGAACCAAACTGGCACGCTTTGACGATGTGCCGGGGGCAATGGCGGCCTATCTTGCAGGACAGGCCGATATGTTGGCTGAAAATAGCGCTATCATTAGCAATCTGCGCCGGGACCGTCCTGACACCAAGATCGAGCCGGTCTTTGAGATCCGTCAGTCACCGGCGCATATCGGTGTCGCGATGGGCGAACACAATCTTCTGCAATGGGTAAACACCTTTATTTTCACCAATGTGATCAATGGAAAGTTGCCCGCCCTGCAGGAAAAGTGGTTCGGGACCAAACGCGAACAGTTGCCAGCTCTGTAACCATAAGCCGGGCGTCCAGACAGGCGTACGCCCGGCCTACTCTTCTCTCCCTCGTCAGGAGAATAACGCCGCGATGCCGCGCGCATTGTAAATGTCCTCACAACGCCCAAGGAAAATATCATGACTATCGTGCGCCACGGAATTGGCACGGGTAAAGGCTCAGGCCAGCGTTCGCTTCCATTTGCTAAAGCCACTGAAGCAGATGGATGGCTCTATGTTTCGGGGCAGACACCGATGCGTGATGGCGAGATTGTTGGTCATGGCATCGTTGAACAATCACGCATCGCCATCGAAAATATGCTTCAGATCGTGCGCGACGCAGGTTACGGCGCAGAAGATATTATGCGCATTGGTGTCTGGCTCGATGATCCACGCGATTTCTGGAGCTTCAATGGTGTTTTTGAAACATTTTTTGGAGAGAACCCGCCCGCTCGTGCTTGCGTGCAGTCCAGTATGGTGGTGGATTGTAAGGTCGAAGTGGACTGCATTGCTTATAAACGCAAATAATTGCGCTCTTAAAAACTTTTCCCTTTTGGAGGCCGTTCCAAAATGGGCTTGCCCCAATTTGGTCGAGAGCTCGCTGCACTAGGCTGTGTCCCCATAAGCGTGGTTCCTCTTCGTAATGGTGTGTGATTCACTTTCGTTGAAAGGAGATTGCCATGCGCCGTCACGAATTGATCGACGCGCAGACAACTACCTTGCGGCGCTCAAGCTCGCTGCGACAAGAATATGGATCGCATCAATTAATGAGTCTGCTTCCTAGTTGCTGAGAGTCCACTCTCGCTACAAGCTGCTCTTCCTTTCTGTCGCCAACGATTTGCGCGGCACCCAGTCACACGAGCGCATGTTTCGCGGAAAAACATGCTTTCGACAACGAAAGCGGAGTTTTCACATCAACTGACATGAGGGCGCTATCGTGGTTCCCGCCACGTGTTCTAATCTCAAAATTCGTGGATCAGTCCTTCGTATACTTTGTTAATCTCCCTCACGTCCCGTCGATATTCGTCGATGATCCATTCGCAAATATCATGAATTATCCATTCATTCGGTTTGATCGAAGCCACCAGATCACAGCGCCTGCCTGTCGAAACGACAACCGGATGCGATGGAACGAGCGAGCCTTTGGCGAGCAACGTAGACACCACGCTTAGCCAGCCAATAGCGTTGCCTTGCCCCATAAGTGCCGCCTGCACAACGACATTGTAATCCGAAAACTGAAGTTCCCGAGCTATCTCTTTCAGCGCATCGACGGAATATAAATCAGCCCACCTGAACTGCGACCCACTAAGGGTGATCACCTGGTTCAAACCCGGCTGAGACTGTATCGAATTGCAGTCGAAAGCAGGAGATCGTACAGGTAAAAGAAGCTCTGGCATGAGCGGATAAACTCGATACCGGTCATCCACTTTCGGATCAAACCGCATCGCAATATCAGCATCGTTTACCGGACAATCAAGCCGCCCAATGATCAATTGCCACTCGATGTCGACATCTGGAAACAGTGCCTGAAATGTGTTCATGCGCGGCATAAACCAATGCGTAGCAAAGGCCCCCGAGACTGATATTCGCAACGTTCGTCGCTTCGTTTTCGCATTTTGCGTTAGTCCAGCCAAAACACGTTCAATATTTGAAAAACTCTTCGAGACTTCTTCGAAAAGATCGCCCCCATGTTCCGTTAGTTCAGCTCCCGTTGGCGTTCGCTTGAAAAGCTGCATTCCCAAATGAAGCTCCAGCCGCCCGATTGTCCGACTGACCGCGGGACTTGTTACCCCCAGTTCGCGGGCTGCGTTTGCAAATGTTCCGCACCTGACCGCCGCTTCGAAAGCGACGAGTGCGTTAAGCGAGGGAAGGAGCCGCCGAATTTGTGACATTACAAAATGTAACCCCATAGGTGATTATTATTGGAATTGATGGATGGGTCCTCAGTATTCCAGAGTAGCTGGACAAGCTTTTGCTCGAAACAGGAGAGAAAATTTTCATGGCCTTCGAAAACTTCAAAGTTTTGACTTTTGATATCGTCGGAACCTGTATCGACTTCGAGAAGGGTATTCTGGATGGGTTCCGTGCTGCAGGCGGAGAGGCCGCCAAGACACTGACTGACGATCAGATTTTCCAGCCCTATCTGCAAGCAAGGGTTAAATTTCCAGGTCGTGCCAGTGAGGTCATGCGCGATGTTTACCTGTACGCAGCAAAGGGACTTGGGCTGCCGGACGACAGCGCCGCGGGTGACAAATTTCATAGCCACTTCTTTGACTTCCCCGCATTCGAGGATTCTGCTGAAGCACTCAGACGATTGCGCAGGCATTTCAGATTGGTTGCCATGACCAATTACGATCGCGTTGGTTTCAGCGCTAATTCGAATAAACTCGGCAACCCGTTTCACGACAGCGTCACAGCTGACGATGCCCAGTATCCGAAACCAGATCCACGCTTCTTTTCCTACAATCTTGGACGCCAATCGGCATTTGGTTTCGTGCAAGATGAAATCCTGCATGTTGCCCAGAGCCAATACCACGATATTGGCGTCGCTAGAGAGCTCGGGTACAAAGTCTGCTGGATCGAGCGCCGAAAGGGCCTCAAGGGTTTCGGCGGAACGCCTGTTCCCAAAGAAGTCACGACGCCGGACTTCCATTTTTCGACCTTGCGAGAACTCGCCGATGCTGTCGAAAACGAGAGAAAATAACTTGTAATCAAGCTCAGGTATTTTCCCGATGCCAAAACTCAACCTACCCCGATCTTTGTGGCGTGAGAGTGCAACGCCACCTCTGAACTGCGCGACATTGGAGGACGACATTGATGCCGATGTGGTCATCATCGGTGGTGGGTATACCGGCTTATCGGCCGCCATAAGAGCAATTGAACTTGGTTTGAAACCTGTTGTTCTCGAAGCAGAAGAAGTCGGCTTCGGTGCCTCTGGAAGAAATGGCGGCGTTGTATCGACGAAGTATCGCGTATCGCTAAGTGCCATGGCGCAAACTCACGGCAGGCAAGTCGCTCAACGCATGAACGAGCTTGGTCACGCAGCGATGGATTGTGTTGAAAGCTATGTCGAGCGGTTTCAGATCCGAGACGCGAATCTGACGAAAACCGGGAACATTCGCTGTGCGCATAACGAGACCGCATTTGCAGCGCTCGTGGAGGAAGCGAAGACGATCAAGGAGGTATTCGGCGATACGAGCATCGCAGTGCTTGGGGCTGATGAGATTGCGGCAGAGACCGGAAGTACGCGCTTCTTCGGAGGTGTTTTGAATTCCCATGCTGGCACCATTCATCCGCTCAGTTACTGCCGGGGTTTGGCCAATGCCGTGCTTTTGGCTGGAGACCTCATTTACGAGAATAGCCCCGTCCTTCGCATCTTGACAGAAGGCTCGGAAAAACTCGTTCGTACAAAATCCGGATCGATCAGGTGCAAACAGATTTTGTTCGCAACGAACGCCTATTCCGACATCACGCCTGCCACCAGTAAAGTACGTAAGACCATCATACCGTTCAGGAGTGCGATCATCTCGACAGAAGCCCTGCCCAGTTCTGTTTTTGATGAAATTCTTTGCAACAATCGAAGCTACAGCGAGACGCGAAGAATGATGCGTTGGTTCCGACGTAGCGGAGACTGTTTGCTTTTTGGTGGCAGGGGCGCTTACGGCAAGAACGACTCCGCGTCCGCCTATGCGACCCTTGAAAGAGCAATGTTTGATATCTTCCCGCAGTTGATAGGCTACAGGATAGCCCATCGCTGGTCGGGCCTTGTTGCCATGACGATAGACAGTCTTCCACAAATCGGGTTGATCGATAATAATATTGGGTTTTCGCTCGGCTACAATGGAACAGGAATCGCGATGTCGAGCCTTCTCGGACGCTATGCGGTTGACCTTTTGCAAGGCGAAAAGCCTGATCTGGCGCTGATCCAGCGCCAGAAACCAGAAGATATTCCATTTTTTGCGATGAGAGCGCCAGCCGTCCGTACTGTAGCAGCATGGTATCAGCTGTTGGATAAATTCGGACGCTGAATACGCTCCCAAAATCCTCAAAGCGAGCTGCATATTCTTATTGCATCCAACATCGCGGAGTGAATGTTTCGACTGGCAAGAGCATCTCCTATCCGGTGAAGCTCAAATCCCGGTCTTTCGCGGATAGGCTGTGGTCTGGCCTCGACCATAGCCTGTAGATCGGTCACACCGTCGTTTGAAGAATTGGATCGAAGCGCTTCAAAAACGTCATTGGACGGAACACTCCCCTGCTCCACAACAACATGATCGACCACCACTGTTTCTTTTTCTCGGGTAATATCGTTCACAAGCGTTGCGATCAGGCGGTTATCCTGGCGGTGGACTGAAGTTAAATGCGTTTCAGTTTTGGGATACAAGCCGAATTTCAAAAAGAGCTTTTTCCAGCGTACCCGTTCGGCATAAGTCAATTCTTCACAGATTTGGGCATCTATCGTGACGAATTGGACCTTAGCTCCAAAACCAACGGCCTTCTCGGCCGCTAACGGAGCTGGATGTCGTCCGGTACCATCAACGACGAGAACTTCACCCGATAGCTTGAATTGACCAGCTAGGATATCCCATGTCGAAACGCATAGATCACCGCCATGCAGAAGATCAATTTGCGGCATGCCGCCAGTTGCGAGCAATACAACATCAGGATTAAGTGCGAGGATTTCATCTTCTTCAAGATAGGCATTCGTTTGAAGCGACACACCGAGACGATTGAGTTCAGCTACCCGCCACTCAACAATGCCGATGAGGTCACTGCGCCAAGATCCCTTCGCGCCGAGAAGTAGCTGACCGCCGAAATCGGATGCCGCTTCAAATAACGAAACCTCATGACCCCGTTCCGCACATATTCTGGCAGCCTCAAGACCTGCAGGCCCTCCACCGACCACGACGACCTTACGTTTGCCACTTTCGGTTTTCGTAAATACCTGCGGCAGAACTGTCTCTCTCCCGGTTGCTGGATTATGCAGGCACGCCGGACGATGCGGCGACTGACAATGTGTAGCACCTACGCATGGCCGAATTTCGCTTTCTCGTCCCGAAGCTATTTTACTTGCAAGGTATGGATCAGCGATCTGCGCTCTGGTCATGCCCGCCATATCCATTTTTCCTTCGCGGATAGCGTATCGGGCGGAAGCAGCATCGGAAATACGTGCGGCATGGAATACTGGAATATTTAGCTCCTGGCGGAAGCGTCCGATCGGCTCGACCCAGGGTGCAAGCGGCGATCCCATTCCGGGCATAGCGTCTTCCGCGAGGCCACGGGTCGTGTCCATCATGCCATAAATCGCATTGAAGAAATCGATCCCGCCACTATCGCTAAGTGCTTGCGCAACCTTTAGAGATTCTTCGAAATCCATGCCGCCATCGGGCCCTTCATCCACTGCCATGCGGATACCCACGACGAAATCATCACCGACAGCCTTTCTAATCGCCTCATGCACCATTAGTGGAAAACGCATTCGGTTTTCGAGCGATCCGCCAAATCGATCAGTTCTGCGGTTGGAAATCGGTGATAGGAATTGCCCAATCATGTGACCACCAGAATGCGTTTCGATGCCGTCTAATCCTCCCTCCTTGCATCGTAGCGCCGCAGCGGCAAACGCCTTCACAACACGATCAATATCATGGTCATCCATCTCTCTGGGTATGCTACGATGAAGCGTCTCGCGGAGGGGTGACGGTGCAATCATCGCCAGCCTATCGCCACCATAACTTTCGCCGCGTCGACCCAGATGGGTTATCTGACACATGAGTGCCGCGCCGTGGCGGTGCATACGATCGGCAAACTGCTGAAAATGTGGAATAATTTCGTCCGTCCCAACATTTAGTTGCCGAAAGACATTCGGAGAATCAATATCAATATTTGAGGACCCACCGAACATCGACAGGGCTATTCCCCCCTTGGCCTTCTCTTCATGATACCGTTGATAGGCTTCAAGCGGCAGCCCATTGACCTCCAGTCCACACGCGTGACTGGTGCTCATGATGCGATTGCGAAGTTCAAGATGCTTGATTTGCAACGGCTGCAGCAGTGGGTCCTTTTTGACACCGTTGGAGGCTTGCTGGTACATCGCTCTTTCCTTTAGAATATAGAAACCCGTTCACACCTGGCGCTCGGCCTGGCATGTTCCTGATGCTACTGATGATTTTCGTGTCGTTATTCGGCTAGAATATCTGACTTAAGAACTGCTGGGTCCGAGGATCCTTGGCTGAGGTAAAGAACTCTTTGGGTGCAGCGTGTTCGACGATTACACCTCGGTCCGTGAAGTAGATGTGATCAGCCACCTCACGTGCAAAGCCCATTTCATGGGTAACCAGAATGCAGGTCATTCCGTCCGACGCGAGTTCCTTTATCGTCGCCAATACTTCCTTGACGGTCTCAGGATCGAGCGCTGCTGTGACTTCATCGAAAAGCATAACATCCGGACGCATGGCCAGACTTCGTGCGATTGCGACGCGCTGCTGCTGGCCACCTGACAACTGACCCGGGTACTGGTTTTCCTTGCCGGTAAGCTTAACTTTTGCGATCAGAGCGCGGGCTCTTTCCTCAACTTCCCGTTTTGGCTCACGCAGTACTTTGATGGGTGCCATCATGACGTTCTGCAAAACCGTCTTATGCGGAAACAGATTGTACTGCTGAAAGACTATTCCGACCTTTCGCCGCAATGCAAGCTTGTCGAGCTTGGGATCATTCACCTCTAGCCCGTCGACGATTATCGAGCCCTTCTGCACCGGGCTTAGACCATTGATGCAACGAATGAGAGTCGACTTGCCCGAACCTGATGGGCCGATGATGCAGATCACCTCGCCCTTGCGAACATCAAGACTGATCCCTTTAATAACTTCCAGATCACCGTACGCCTTGTGCACATCCTTTAGAGAAACCAGAGGGCGCGCGTCGATATTGTCTTTAGGCAGCATATCTTTTCTCCAGTTTTCTTGTCAGAAGCGCGATTGGATAGATGTACGCAAAGAAAAGACAGAGAAGGAACAGATAGAACGGAAAGAGAAATTCCGGTCGTCCGCCCGACGCTTCCATTGCAGCCTGTGCATTGGCAACAGACTCTCTGACGCTGAAAATCGATGCCATCGGAGTGGAAAGCGTAAGTAGCGCATACCAGTTCATCCATGGTGGTATCGAACGCCGGAGGCTCTGTGGCAATATGACGTTCCAAAGTGTCTGAACACGGGTAAAGCCAAGACTTTCGGCCGATTCCCACTGCCCCGACGGAATGGAACGAACCGATCCACGGACGATCTCGCTTATGTTGCCCATGACGGGCAGTGCAAAAGCGACCGTTGCTTTCATCCAGCCAGGGAACGGTATCACAACCCCACCCGGAAGACGAAAATTCTCTGGCATCATATACATGGCGATGAAGAGAATAACGAGCCAAGGCGAGTTTCTCAGCAGATGCGTCACCAGACGCGCGATGCCTCTTACCGGCCAAAACAAACTGATCTGCATGAGACCAAGTGAAACTCCCAGAACCGTCGCCAACGCCATCGCTAAAAAACTCATATAGAGGTTCAACACAAAGCCACGCAGGATAAATGGAATCCACCCGAAAAGTGTCTCGACTGCAGTCGGCGTTCCGGCATTCATTGTTTGCGCATAAGCAACACACAATGACCCGAAGAACAGTGCAATGAGAACTAATCCGTGTCGTAACGACAGAGCGGTAGAGAATGCCGCTATGCCATAGCGCGAAGGAACGATTGTAAAAGCGCGCTTATTCATGTCCATACCCCGGTAGTGCCAAACGGCGTTCAAGGGCGTGGAGGCTCCAAGCGAGAATACTCACAACTGCGACATAGAACACGAACAGCACGAGGATCATCTCAGGCACGTTGATGTTATCCGACCAAACCTGATTGAGGATATAGGTCATCTCTGGAACGGCGATAACATAAGCAAGCGAGGTTGTTTTGGCCAAACTCACCAGGTTATTCGTCAAGGCTGGTAGGCTAATGCGAAACGCCAGTGGAAGTGTCACATACATATAGATTTGCCAGTTCGAAAAGCTGAGGCTTTCAGCGGCTTCTTTTGTCGTTTCAGGCACGGCTTCCAGACCGGCCCGGAATATCTCGACATTGAACGCCCCGCCAAAAATACCAAGTGAGATTACAGCCCAACCAAAAGAAGAGATGATGGGCTCGTAATACCCCCCCATGTCCACGGCCGGCGTGAACGCGCCCAGGCCGAAGTAGAAGAACAAAAGTTGGATCATCGGAGGGGTATTTCGAAATGCCTGGATATATGCGTCGACCGCCACGCGAATTATCGCAATTTTTGACGTTTGCGCCCAAGCTCCCAACACGCCGATGACCAGCGACAGCAAGATAGAGAACGCCATCAGCCGCAGTGAAATCAACGCCCCTTCGAGAAAGCGGCTAAACTCGTACTCGTCGTAGAAGACGATAAAGTTCAAGCCCGCGGTCTCGTTCAGATTGAGGAAGAAACTTGATATATGTTCGATCATCATAACTCCGAGCTACCACTGATCAGAAAGCACCGGCCTCACTCTTTCGGCTCAAGGTAGGCGGTGTCCCAATGGAGCTTCTTATTCTGCTCGGTGAACCAGTTAGACGGTGCTACGTTCCATTTCTTGGCGAGTTCAATCAGCGTACCATCAGCTTGCCAGCGGTAGGCCATACCGGCCATGAATGCGCCCCAGCCCTTATCGCGCTCTTCAAGTGGGACGGCAGCAGCCCACGGGTTATTATAAAGGACCGCAACTGGCATCTCGTAATCTTGCCACTCCGGTGTCTCGAGGTCAGCCATTATGCTGACGTCATCATAGACCCAGGCAATGCAACGTCCAGCACGCAGAGCTTCTTTACCTTCAGAGTTTCCTGTAAATGCAATCAGCTTTGCTTTCAGTTGGCGCTCAACTTGTTGATTATAGTAGTTACCCTGCTTTCCGCATACCGGCTTTCCGGCAATGTCGTCCCAGCTTTTGATAACGCCCTTCTTAGCTAGCAAGGTCGGTCCCGAAGCCCAGTAAGCGGGTTCAATGATACCGATCACCTTACGACGTTCCGCAGTATCATACATACCGCCAACAATAAGATCGATCCGGTTCTGTTGGAGGAACTGCATGCGGTTCGCAGATGTAATAATGACAGGCTCTAGTTTGACACCCAGCGCATCTGAGACGCTCTTGGCGAGATCAACTTCAATGCCTTGAAGATTGCCATCTGCCGCGGGGAAAGACCAAGGCTTGAAGGCCCCTTGCAAACCAACACGGAGAGTACCCCGCTCCAAGATTTCCTTCAGTCGCTCGCCATCAGCACGGGCTTGGCTGGCAAAAAGCGAAATCGCCATTGCAAGCGTGGAAACTGCTACCAAAGCAAGATTTTTCTGTCTGCGCATATCCATTTCAGTTCACTCCTCTTTTTTTGTTTCGTTAGGACCTTGCAAGCTCTCCCGAACGATAGATTTCCCGTTGGTGCTCAAGAAAGCTGTCTACTTCCTGCTCGATCTGCCCTGGCTCCCATCCAAGCAGATCGGCGATTTCATTGGCTGCATGAGTGGCGGTGGCTCGGTCTATATGCCGCCCCCAACCTATGCCGCTACGGGTATAGAATATACCTTTCAGATCCTGGGCGTGTTCCCGCGAGACATAATGCCGAAACGACGGGGCGCCTTTGCCAGCCCCCAACGTCGTATTCGTCTGTTGCATTTCGCTCCCTTGCCGATCACGTCGCATTGGGATGTTTGCATCTACCGTTGCCAGCAGCTCCCTACCTGCACTCATATGGCTCATGACTGGTCCGGCGGTCATCGCGAAAATTCCTGAATGGCCTTTGTCCTTCAAATCATGGATTTGGCGAACTCTGTCGCCATCAGGGTTTTTGGCATTGAAGGTCAACGGTCGCACGCCAGCCCAAGTGAACTCGACATTCCGTTTTGTCAGTTTGAGCACAGGGAGAAGAAAATTGATTTCGCCGAGTAGGAACTCAATATCGGTATCATCGGTCCTAACGTTACTGGCATCACCGTCGAAAGAGGTTTCGGTCGGGCCAATATGATACAGGTCATCCTTGAACGGCAGACAATAAATAGGCATTCCCAATCGGTTAAGCGCCGCAATCCCGTGGCCACGATAATAATCTGGAAGTCGAACGACTATATGCGCGCCTTTTGTCCCATGAATCAGACGATCATCTCGCTTCCTGAAAACGGACTGTAGAACATCATCTATCCAAGTCCCGGCAAGATTGAGAATGACCGGTGCGAACGCACTGCTCATTCCACGATCTGAAGAGCTGAGATCGACCTGCCACAACCCTTCAGAGTTTTTCTCTCTGATGCTCGCACTGGTGAACAAACGGATATCGGCACCGAGCTTTTCAGCTTCGATGGCCGCATCGACGCAAAGCCTGTCGGGCCAGTCTATGATGTATTCGCGGTACGTCGCTATGGACTTTAGTTGGTTCCGATCTCGCAGGTCCTTTGCCAGAGGCACGGAATTATCAAAGTTGTGCTTGTGCCGTTGGTACTCCAGCGGCAGTCGACCCGATCCAAGACGGTTCAAGAGCGAAAGCCCAATATCCAGGTGCCATCCACGCAGATCATCCGCTTGGTATAAAGGAAAGCACATTTTGAAAGGCTTGCATCGCATTGGCTGGAGACGCACCAGCTCTTCCCGGGCGTTCATAGCGGCACGCGCCATCGCAATCGCGTTCTTCAACTTCAAAGGCGACGATGCGAACGTACGGACCGGATGCCTCGTCTCAAAATATCTAAGACCGCAGTGCAATATCCTGGATGATCTGCCCGATGCGCCGTTTGCGAAATCACCTTTTTCAACAAGAAGGGTTTTATATCCAGCGGCGCAGAGTTCGCGGACAGCGCTGGTACCGTTGATACCACCGCCGATGACGATCACATCGTAACTTTCGTTCCGCGCAGCCTCCATACTCATTTCCCTTTCCTCGGCGTTGGGCGAGTACAGCAGCTAATTCGGAATGCTCAAAATAAAAAAAATGGCCTCCATTATGCATTAAATGCATAATGGATTAGGAGCAGGAAATTTAGGCAACTTACCTATTCTTATCAGTTAAAAATGCGGTAACTTCGCCAACGCCGCGTCGCGTTCGCTGAACAAAAGATCCAGAAGCGCCTCCGACACGCGACTTTGCGGACGGGAATAAGGGCGAAGAAGCGCCACGTTGAACGGTATTTTAGGCAGGAACGGCACCAGTTTCACGCGATCATCAAGTTGATGAATGGCTGTATAAGGGTCTATAAGCGCGATCCCCAGACCAATTTTGGCAAATTCATATGCCGCAGCGGAAATCGTTGTTTCATAAGCTGGGTCCAGTTTTTCACCCGCCGCGCGGAATGCCTGCGCGACGACCGGACCAGCTGGGGTAAATGAGGCAAATGATACGAAGGGTACATTTCGAAGATCCGGCGGCTCAATTTTGTGGCGGCTCGCGAGAGGGTGGTCGCGCGGCACAGCAGCAATATAAGGGGCGTCGCTGAAAACTTCCGTTTGAAAGCCAGATCTGCGGAACGGGAGCTCAGCAAGACCAAAATCCAGTTGTTGTGACGCAGCCCATTCTTCGATCTTGGCAGAAAGTCGTATATTCAGCTGCACACGTGTTTGGGGCCAGCTTTCTTTAAACTTCTTTAGCGCCTGAGGCATGAAACTTATCCCAAGAGCGGGCATAGCAGCCGCAGTAACGCGACTGGTCTCACCTTCGGCAACAGTTGCCGCAAAGTTTCGCAAAGAATCGAGAGATGTATACGCTCGATCGATTTCATCCAGAAGAAGGTGGGCAACCGATGTCGGTGTGATCAACCCTTTTCTGCGCTCAAAAAGAGTAACGCCCAATTCGGTTTCAAGCTTATTCAAAAGCCGACTGACGGCGGGTTGGCTTCGCCCTATGAGTTCAGCAGCGGCACTCACCGTTCCTGTTAGCATTACTGCCCGGAAGGCTGAGAAGTAGATGAGGTTCATCCCTACTTCCCAGTTCTGTTTCCCTGGCTTTTTCATCAAATATCATCCCAGTGCGTCAGTTGTGGCACACACTCGCCTACAACAGTGCCGAGGGCAAATGAAAATAGCGGACAATAGTGATGTTAGATTGCAATTCACCCAACAGTATGAAGTAACGGCGTTTATTGGATAACAGCCCAAAGATGGTCCTTCACGACAGTCTCATTCAGCTCGACACCAAACCCAATTCGTTCTGAGATCGGAAGGTGTCCATTCTGGACTTTTTCCTCAAAGGGTGCGGTCGCTACTTCAATATAGCCGGGGATGTCAGCCCAATATGGGAAATGTTCTTGAATATAAAAGTTGGGCAAACACGCGCCCATATGGGTCGCGATGGTAGCTGCGACAGAACTTCCACAGACATGCGGCTGCACCTTCAAACCGTATGCGTCAGCCATCGCTGAAATTTTATGGACCTCGGCGAAACCACCAGCATTGCCTATATCCGGCTGCAATATGCTGATCACGCGCCTCTCCAGAAGGTCGCGAAAACCTTGTCTGAGATAGTGCCGCTCCCCCGTCGCAATCGGAATATCAATCGACGAACCGACTTGAGACAAAGCACCGAGGTCGCCCGGATCGGTGATTTCCTCAACAAACTCGATATCGTATTCTTTGATACGCTCACAAAACCGCATGGTGTCTGCGGTAGAAATGCCGCCACCGAAATCGAGCATGAGTCTGATATCCGGCCCAATCGCTTGCCGCACGCCACGCACGAGTTCGATCCCAGCTGTGACCGCATCGAGATTGTCAGAATATCGTCCAGCTGGATGCCGCAATGTTCCATTTGGCTGAATCTGTGCCAGCGGATACATCTTCAGAGCATAATGGCCGTCATCAACTGCGTCAGCAGCCTTTTTGATCAGGTCCGATGTGGATTTCGCTCCGAAGTACCACCCATTCGCATAGTAGTTTAATTCATCACGAATTTTACCGCCGAAGAGATCATATACCGGCACATTCAATGCTCTGGCACGAATATCCCACAAGGCCTGCTCGATGGCACTTAAGCCTGCGCAAGCAATTCCGCCGGGATTCTTTAACCAAAAAGCCTGGTCATATATATCCGAAATGATCCGATTGATGGACAGCGGATCAGCTCCGAGCAAGAACCGTTCGCTCAGATCTTTAATCATACCAGCTGCGGCAGTACCCCCGCTTCCATAGGAAATAGCGGCCTCACCCAATCCTGATATACCTTCATCCGTCTGAATTTTCACGAGAACGGGCTTCAGACCCTGTCCGCGCACATAGTAAACGTTGACGGCCACAATTTTCATTTTCCATACCCACTGTGCAGAAGAAACAATTACACCGCCGCGACACCCACCTGAAGCAGTTTCAATCTCAAATCCTCAAGCGTTCCTTTATACTCCCAAGTCTGAACGGTGTTGTGAGGGCACTCAATAAAAATATAATCTTCGGTAACCGACAAAATTCTGGAGACCTTGATAAGTTTCTTTACAAATACACCTACGTCAAGATCATCGACGACTGCTTTCCGAGCCTCATCGTATCCATGATATACTTTCGAAGCTCGAATTTCTGCAGTTATGTATGCCATATCTTCATGTTCCCTGGGTTTTGTTGCAGTCGATGAATGATCCATCCTTATACGAAGGGAGCACCGGAAACCGAAATCGAAAGTAAGCTGATCGGTATGCCGATTTTGCATACCTAAAGGTTGGCGGAAAGCCGTTGATGGGGTGCAGTTAAATAAAGCAATATCTCAACTGGAATTGTCATTTAACACGGTTCCGTTGAAAAAATTCGCTTGGTACGGATGGTGGCTTACCGTTGGGCGCAATTCGGCGCGACCGTCCGCCAGCAGACCCTCGCGATTGTAAGTATAGCCGAACGTGGCGAAGCTGAACAAGGTCCTCGAGCCTATGGAGAAGCCCTGCCCTCAGCACCTTCTTCTTCCAGTTGCGGAAGGGATCGAAGACAGTAACAGCCGTCACGATTCGCAACCTTGTATAATTTATCCTTCGCTTCAGCGCTGGCGCCATACAAAGCACCGTAACAAAAAGCGCACTCTGACCACCAGAGTTTCTCTTCAAGTCTGTTCGAAAAGCATTGTCCCGTTCAAAAAATGCTCTGGCGTCCATTGAGCGAGATTGGAAACCCTAAGCCGGTTCTCCACGTGGGGAGAAGACGCAACCCTAAGAAAAGCATGCTGCCGGACATATTAGCACGTTTCGTCTGGCACGCGGCCTACATCAACGTGCGCCTCGACTAAACCCATCACAGCAGCCCTTCCTGCGCTGCCTGATAAACTGTCCGCACCTCCGGTTGAAAACCCAGCTTGCGTGCAAGCGCACCATCCATATGAAGAAACCAAGGATCGGTTAGCGGCTCGGCGGAGTCTTCCATGGCACCGTCGACCAGGCGGACCAATTCACATACGGTGGTCGGCGCTTCATCGGAAATGTTGACAATTTGACCATCAAACCTCCCCTCCAGGGCCAAACGCATAGCGGTTGCGACATCGCGATGGTGAACCGTGCTCATTCGGTGAGCAGGATGGAAGCCGAACGGCTTGACGTATCTGGGAAGAGCCTGCAGATGTCCGTCGCCATCCCCATAGACGAACGGAAGCCGCACAATCGACCAGTTGAGTTCGCTTTCCCTTAACAGCTTCTCGGCCGCTATCTTGCTCGCGGGATACGCTTGCTCTGGATGAACTTCGTCGTCCTCGCGACTGGGATGCGTGCAATTCCTGTCGTAAACATTTCCCGTGCTGGCCATGATGAAGCGGGCCTGAGGGGCGTGTTGGCTAGCAGCGCCAATCAGATTACGCGTTCCTTCCAGATTGCTCTTCCAGATCAGATCCGTGTCATGCGTGCGGAACACGGCAGCGAGGTGAATGACAGCAGAAACCTCTCGAAGAGCCGTAGCCAATGATGCGAGATCGAAAAGATCGCCCTCTACACCGTCCACACTCGCAGGCACTGGCTTACCAGCGCGAACCAATGCCCGACACGATTGCCCTGTCTCAGCAAGACGCTTCAGCAGACGCGCGCCTACGAGGCCGGTCGCGCCAGTAATCAGAATTGTCATGCGATGTTCCCTTTCTTCAAAAGCCTGTCCAGCTGTTCAGTAGCTTGACTAAGGACGCGTAAGGTTGTCGCGAGGTCATCCGCGTCGATACCGTCGAAGGCCTGCGTTACTACAGGACGGAGGTCGGGAAGTTCGCCCCAGAGCTTCGTTCCAGCCGCAGTCATGCGTAGGCACTTCTGCCGTTGATCATCAGCAGCTTGAACCTGGTTGATCAGCCCTTTGCGCTGCAACGTGGCCACCACACCACTCATTGAGGCTCGCTCGATATGCAGGGAGCGAAGCAGGTCGCTCTGTCGAGTCGACCCCTCATTCGCGAGATGATAGAGGACATACCATTGCGTAGAGCCCAAACCATAAGGACGTAGCGTAGCATCCATAACAGCTCGACCGGCGAAGTAGCATCGCTTTGCCCAACCGCCGACAGTGTCGTGTCGGCCCGATTCCATTTGTGTCGACAAGTAAAACTCCATTTGTTCGGCACCTTGCAATATATGATAGGTGCCGAACAAAAATCAATAGGAGTTTGAAACAGGCACACCTATCAACGGCGGACTAAAAACAGGCCAAATTGCGGCGGCGATAATTTTGTGTGTGTTTTAGCGGTGCTTTTTGGCTCGGCTTTGAGCGAGGCGATAGCTGTCGCCGTTCATTTCAAGAATGTTGACGTGGTGGGTGATGCGATCCAGTTGTGTAGCGGTCAACCGCTCGGATCCGAGTGTTTCCGTCCATTCGTCAAATGGCAGATTGCTGGTGATGAGAGTTGCGCCTCGCTCATAGCGTTGCGAGATCAGCTCGAACAGCAATTCCGCTCCAGTCTTTGACAACGGCACGAAGCCCAGTTCGGCAATGATCAGCAACCTATAGGCCGCCATCTGCTTCTGGAACCGCAACAGTCGCCGTTTATCACGCGCTTCCATCATCTCGCTGACCAGGGCAGCTGCCGTGTTGAAACCGACGGATAGGCCCTTTTGGCATGCGGCCAAACCAAGCCCAAGCGCCACATGAGTTTTGCCCGTGCCACTGGGACCAAGCGCGATGACGTTCTCACGCCGTTCGATCCATTCGCAGCGTGCCAGTTCCAGTACCTGGATCTTATTGAGCTTCGGGATGGCTGAGAAGTCAAAGCTGTCGAGACTTTTGACTGTTGGGAACCGTGCTGCCCTGATGCGGCGTTCGACTTTGCGGCGCTCCCGCTCGATCATCTCGCGTTCAGCAAGACGACTGAGATATCCGACATGATCGACCCCTTCGGGGGGCGCATAATCTGGCCAGCTTCTGGTACTCGCGCTGGAAGGTCGGCAGCTTCAAGGTCTTGAGATAATGGGACAGCAGGATCTCTGGTGCTTCAATGTTCATGCCGCTTCTCCTGCATCCGACGACAAGAGGCGCATGTAGGCTTTCGCCGACGTCTTCTCGACCGTTGCTTTGGGTAGGTAAGGATAGATCGACAGATCAAGCCGTGGCGGCCGACGCTCCACCCGACACAGGACAAGATGTTTGACAGCGTCGAAGCCTATTGGCTCCAAGCTGCAGGGCCTGCTTCACCGCTGCATGCAGGTCGGCGAGATCGAAACTTTCCAGCAGGCGCAATATCTGCACATATTCCCGTTTCCCATGCTTTGCCATGCGGCCTTCCATCAACCGACGCAACGTAGCGAACTCTTCGGGCAGAGCCCATCCTTGAAGAGGAGCTGCCTGATCCAGCGCATTGATCTTCTTCTCAATCAGCGGCAGGTAATGTAGCGGATCAAAAACGACATCTTCCCGCCCCCAATTGCGCACATGGCGCGCGATAGTCTCACCGCCGCAGCTGATCACCACCTCATCGACATAGCCCCGTATCCAGACCTGCCTGTGGCCGTAGGCAACCGGTACGGAATAGTCGTTCGTCTTGTAGCGAACCAGAGCTTGAGCCGTTACTGTGCCGCTGGCCTGATCACAGGTGTCGAATGGCGAAGCCGGCAATGGACGCATGGCAGCCAGATCCCGTTGCAGTCGCTCACCGATAGTCTCATTCTCACCGCGCAGCCTGTCTTGTTGACGCTTGCGGCATTGCTCTTCCAGCCAGATGTTGAACGCAGCCCATGTCGCAAACTGCGGAATGGGAACCATGAAGTTCCGCCGTGCATAACCCACAAGGCCCTCAACGTTCCCCTTTTCGTTGCCTTTCCCCGGACGCGCATAACGATCCCGGATTAAGTAATGGGACAGGAAGCCGCTGAACAGCGTCGCGCGCTGACGCGTGCCATCGGGCAATATCTTCGATACCAGGCAACGATCATTGTCATAGACAATTGACTGCGGTACAGCTCCGAAAAAAGCAAAGGCGTGAATGTGGCCATCGACCCAAGCCTCCGCCACGGCCGCCGGATAGGCCCGCACGTAGCCGCTGTCGCTATGTGGTAAATCCAGCACGAAGAAATGCGCCTTCTGTTCAACACCACCAATCTCCACCATCGCCTCACCGAAATCTGCTTGCGCATGGCAGGGCTCATGCGGCAAAGGCACAAACACCTCCTGTCGGCGCTGCTCGCGTTCGCGGATATAGTCCTTGATAATCGTGTAGCCGCCGGTGAAACCGCATTCCGCGCGAAGACGCTCGAACACACGTTTGGCCGTATGGCGCTGTTTGCGCGGAACCTTCACGTCCTCATCAAGCCAGTGATCAATCGTCGCTGTAAAGGCATCAAGCTTCGGACGACGGATCACAGCTTTGCGACGATAACCTGGCGGAACCGAATAGGAAATCATCTTATCAACCGTCGAGCGGGAAAGGTTGAAATGCTTCGCTGCTTGCCGACGGGTCATCCCTTCAGAACAAGCAAGTCGAACCTTCAAATATAAGTCCACGGTGTAAATCCTCTAACCCTCCCGCAATCATCGCAGAAGGATAAATAGGTGGCCGGATTTTACTCCGTCCTCGACAGAAATATTCCGCCGATTTCGTGGACTAATTTTGCACCGCCGTTCTCAGACATCTCCAGTGCTTCGTTTCCATTTATGACCCGGTCGCCAATTTCTTCAACATTCTACGCCATGATATTCCGTCCGATCAGCATCGCGAAATGCGCGCATCTGCCTGGCAGATGCGGAAAGAAAGCGCACGTCTACAAGCCTTATAAGCAAAACCAAACGGCTAAATTTTCAAGCGCTGTCCGTGAAGTTTACGATGCCGATCACATTATTGTCTTACGTCTTCCAACGGCTTGATATGATCAAAAGCTTCGCCAAATCCTTTAAGGGACACGGCAATACTTTTTTTCTGTCCGTCTGCTGTGGTTTCAAAACTGACAGTGAGTTTTTCTGCTTTCTTCAACCCCTCCACCGCCTGGGGGCCAAATTCAAGCGGCACCAGGCAACCTGCAGGCAGACATGTTTTGAACGGCAACGACGATCCGTTGGCATCTGCGCCTGTCAGGCTCAGGGATACACCTTTGCTCACATCGATGCCGAAGGGTAAAATCATCGTTCCGATTGCAGAGGTTCCCGCACGTATTATCTCCAATGCTATTATGCGCTGGCGTGCGTCTGGTTTTCCTTCAATCGAACCAGCCACTTGCTGGATTGCGGCACAGAGTTGGCGTCCGTCCTGAGATTTACAGGCAACCTGCCAATCTCCAAAGCTTTCATTGACGGCTTTTGGCGTATCAGAGGCAGCAAAACCATGCCCAGTCATAACAGCCACGATACCAAAGTTTATCAAAACGGATTTGAATATGGGGTTCATAATAACTCCGAGAAAAAAGTACCGGAGATGATTATCCCCAGCACTTATATATCAGAATAGGGCGTTCTTTAGAACTTCCACTGCAATTGGGCTTTAGCTCCGTGATCCTGCGAGCCATTTCCGATCTGGCCGGAGTAGGAAACACCGATACTCAATCCATCGGTGAACTTGCGATCAAGGCCTAATTCCAGAACAGCCAGATTCTTTGCAACCGGAACTCCACCTGTTGAGAACGCACTTCCACCTGACGCAAAGCTCAAACGACTGTCGGGCGTCAAATCATTGTAAGCATGACGCCAGGCTGCAGAACCGTAGAGCTTTGTCGCACCATCTTCAGAAACAACAGTGCTTGCGCGCAAGCCGATCGTTGAAAACAAAGTCCCGGAATTGTCACTGGCCCCTTTCAAAGCAGCTGCGCCACCGTCTTCCGTAAAGCTTCCGCTATGCAGATGGACATAGGCAAGATTTGCAAATGGCTCCAACGCCACGCCCTGAACATCAAATTGATGCGATGCTTCACCAAATATCTGCGTGACCTGATTACGGTAACTCGCAGACAGAGAATCCGAAAACCCGGTAAAGCTTACGGAACGTGCCGTATCGATGTCCTGCCAGCTATAAGCTGCGCCCAGTTTTACATCGATGACACCAGCCTTGCCGCCGCCATAGAGCCCAACATGATAGCTTGTCGCTTTACCGCTTGAATTCAACCAGCGCGTATCGAAGTTGGAATGGCTGTAACCAGCAAGTGCACCAATACGCCAAGCATCACCGACCACGGTGTCGACACCCGCAAATCCGCCGGCAATGGTGCGATCCAGATCAGAAGCGCCGTTGTTTGACGTATTCTCAAAACGACCATCTGAACCAAAGCCATGGCTCCACCATGAAAGCCCGCTATCGGCAACGGTATCTGCGGCACTACCGCCGGAAACGCCACCCATGATGGTACGAAGGCGACCTAGGGCTGCGTCACGGACGAACCGGCTATCTTCAAGCGTTACTGCGTGAGCAGACGCATGAATCTCACCGGATAATTGCGTGAAAGCGCTCTTGGCCTCGTTCTCGTCATTCAAATAGCTGATTGCCTGATAAAGCGGATTGTCTATGCCAAGCGATTGCAGAGCACCCGCAACAGCGTTCTGGTTTTTATTCAAGCCGCTGAGCTGATCAAATTGGCGGCTCTGGGCAACGCGCAGGACAACAGAATTCGGATCGCTATAATCAGCGATTAGACCATAAAATGTCGAAATATAAGTATCGCCCGCCAGCGTATAAGTTCCAGAGACGCCGTTCTGTGCGCTCAGAACCGTGAATGTATCATCAAGCGCGTATCTTACGCCTGTAACATTTGCAACGTTGAGAACCACGCCGTCTTCAATTGTGACTGTTCCACCGGCAACGAGGCTATCATTGATGCCTGACTGCGCCAGTTCGACGTTCCAAAATGAACCGTTCTGCTGCACAACATTCCCGGCAACAGTCAGTGTGCCTATACTGTTACCCGTTGCGAGAGTTGATCCTTTTCTTAGAGTAAGGCTACCCAATCCGCCGGTGCCGCTCAAAAGAGCACCGCTGCCAATTTGAAAATCGCCGTGAACCAGTTGGGAATTCACAGCCAAGCTTCCCTCTTCGACATAAAATGTGCCGTTGAAATCACCGCTACTGGAAAGCTCGAGCGCATTCGTTCCCACCTTAACGAATGAACCTGCACCAGTCAGAGCGTTGGCGAGATTACCGATCTGTTGCTGGTTGAAAACAACCACGCCATTGTTGCTGATCTGCCCTGTGCCAAAGCTTGACGCCGATCCCCAGACAACGCTGTTGGCAACCGTCGTTCCACCACTATAGAGGTTGTTATCTGCAAGCTGAGTGGTCCCGCCACCTGCAAGCACAACAGAACCTGCACCGCTAATATTACCAGCAAAATCCACTCTATCCGAACGGTTGATTACCAATGTTCCGTCGTTGACGACATCGCCGGTTATAGAACCGGCGGTGCCGCCATTGCCGACAACCAAAATCCCATTCTGTATTGTCGTGCCACCGCTGTAATTGTTGGTGTTGGTCAAGGTGACTGTGCCTGATCCCGTCTTGGTCAGCGCAGCCGATCCATTGAGCACGCCATCAACCTGTCCGGCACTGACAGCAATAGACTGTGAAGCATCGATAGTCGCATTGCTGGCTAGTGTGCCGCCGGACAGCGTGTAATCAACAACGCTGACGCCACCATTCTGGACCGTGCCGTCTGTTTGCACGAGAGCGCGCTGCGTCTGATCGGTACCGCCGAGTTCCAGCGTGCCGCCGTTGACCGTGGTCGTGTTGCTGTTCGCACCAAGCGTACCATTGCCAGAAAGCGCAAGCGTGCCTGCATCAAGGCTGGTGCCCCCCGTATAGCCATTGCCATTGGTCAATGTGACTGTACCTGATCCCGACTTGGTCAGCGCGGCCGATCCATTAAGCACGCCATCAACTTGTCCGGCACTGACAGCAATAGACTGTGAAGCATTGATAGTCGCATTGCTGGCAAGTGTGCCACCGGAAAGTGTGTAATCAAAAACACTCACGCTACCGTTCTGGACCGTGCCATCTGTTTGCACGAGAGCGCGCTGCGTCTGGCCGGTACCACCGAGTTCCAGCACACCGCCATTGACTGTGGTCGTGTTGCTGTTCGCACCAAGCGTACCATTGCCTGAAAGCGCAAGCGTGCCTTCATCGAGGCTGGTGCCCCCCGTATAGCCATTGCCATTGGTCAATGTGACTGTACCTGATCCCGACTTGGTCAGCGCGGCCGATCCATTAAGCACGCCATCAACCTGCCCGGCACTGACAGCGATCAAATGTGAGGCATCGATAGTCGCATTTCTGGCAAGTGTGCCACCGGAAAGCGTGTAATCAAAAACACTCACGCTACCGTTCTGGACCGTGCCATCTGTTTGCACGAGAGCGCGCTGCGTCTGATCGGTACCCCCGAGTTCCAGCGTGCCGCCGTTGACCGTGGTTGTGTTGCTGTTCGCACCAAGCGTACCATTACCAGAAAGCGCAAGCGTGCCACTGTTGAGCATAGTGCCACCGGTATGGGTGTTCTCACCAGTGAGCGTGACTTTCCCGTTACCGTTTGCAGAACTGTCCGCAAAAGTTATTTTTCCAGGCTGTGCCGAATCCACATCCGAGAACGTACCAGTAAAGGTCGTGATGTTTCCGTTTGCATCAATAGTGTTCGATGCAGAAGAATCGAGCGTAAAATTATTCGAATGAGTTTGATTGTTCTGATCGGCGACCAGTGTCCCACCTGTGAAGACCGAATTAACACTATCGCCCAGATTGCTGGCATCATAGGACGTGCCAGCACCAGCAATATCGGTTGCGGTCGATGGTGCACCCGGAACTTCGATCCCACCATCGGCCGTGATAATAAACGTACCTTTACTAATAGCATTACCAGCGGGACGCCAAACGTCCGAGAGCTGGCCAGGCGCGTAATTGAAGGTATAAGTTCCTGGTGTCAGGTCAATAAAGTAAGCAGATTGGAAATTATAGACGCCGCTTGAGTGCGGAGTGGTCGTTAACGACTCCCCATCTTGGCTGGCGTAAAAATAATTCGTTCCTACGGTTAAATCATCTGGAAGAGTGCCATTGCTCACATTTGCTAGATAGATACTAAAAACTTCTGTTTTAATTTTAGTACCGTCTTTCGATAAGTCAGCCGATCCTTCTGGGTTTACTGTTCCACTATGCCAGCTACCGTAAACGATTCTCGCATTATAGAGCCCCTCTGCACTGCCGGGGGTCAAGATATAACCAAGAGAATCCGTGTGCGCTTGCGCGGCAATGGGAGCAGCCAGCACACCCAGCGCCACCAATCCAACCTTGTTAAGAGTCCTGTATTGCAGATTTAGCTGGCCAACCGCGGCAAGGATATTCAGTGAAACGGATGCAAGGAGATTTTTTCTACGATGTGTAGCTGCAATCTCGTATCCCTTGCGAACCAATGTGTTTTTCGCGATTACAGTCTTGTCATTTTTTACAGACATTTAATTTCCCCACCGCCGCATTATCAGTTGCCAGCCAAAAGTTGATACTGGCTGCTGTCTAGCGGGAGGGAAAAAGACTAACAATACAAGCAAATGTAACGGTTTTTATTCTATGTAACGCAATGTAACGAAAGCTGTGTCATCCGTGATACAGTGGCTTAGGAATTTGAAATTAGCTTAGATATAGGAAGGAGCAGACTGATCCGCGTACCGTATCCAGGGCTACTTTCCGCTTCAACGGCGCCGCCATGAATCTCTGTGATTTTGGCAACGAGAAACAAGCCCAACCCCGAGCCTTCAATCGTTTCCGCATTGCTGCCCCGCATGAGTTTATCGAATATATAGGGAAGTTCTTCTGAAGGAATACCAGGCCCCGTATCGGAAACTTCTATCATGACATGCGGCTCTCTTAAAGAGAGCGATAAAGTAATCGCTCCCCTGCTCGCGCTGTATTTCACTGCATTATCAAGCAGATTAATGATTGCCAGATCCAGCATGCCTGAATCCGCATTTATTTTTACGGCCTGCGCATCGTCGTCAACATTAAATACAATTTCTGCTCCGTGAAGGTCTTTGGCTCTCAAATAAGCCCTCTCCACGATTGACGCGGCCTCACGGATTTTCATCTTCGGCTTATAGGACGGGCCTTGCAGCCGACTTCTGACCAGATTGGCTTCCAGCAATTCGACCAGACGCGATATAGAGCGACGAATACGGGATATGCGGCTGCGATTATCATCATCGCCCTCGGGCAACGCCAGTTCAATACTATCGACGCTCGAACGGATTGCCGCCAACGGCGTGCGATATTGATGAGAAACAACTTCCAAAAATCTCACTTGTGAAAGCTGTGATTGAATTTCAGCGCGCAAGGCATCCTCCGCAGCCCTGCGCGCGTCAACGAGTTCTTTGGTTCTTTCTTCGACGAGATGCGCCGCAATGCGTTCAGCCGTCCTTGACTGTCGCAAGGCATCTTTATGCATTTTCCAGTTTCTGATTTCGAGATCACGCAATCGAACGACAAGGGATCCTGTCAGCAAAAGCGTCTGGAAAAGAATTGCCGCTCCATAGGCATGAAATGTCCAATGAGGAAGCCAGGACAAACCCAGTCTTTGCAACATGGTCAAGGTCGCACCCACCCCCATGATAAAAAATGCTGCCGCTCGCAGCCTGCTCGCGCTACCTTCCGTATTGATCTGTCGCAAACTTAGGAAAACGGTGACAAATACACCTACAATACTGAGCATCGAGCCATAGGGTCCGAACTGTGCTGTCTTGCCCGTCAAGGCAAAACCAACGCCCACCAAGCCTGAGAACGCAGTAAACAAATAAAACCAGCGCATTTTAGGCGCATAACGTCTCAGATTGAGAATATGCATATAAGCAAGGGCGCTGGCGGCGAGCCCTGACCATGCATTAACCCCGATAAAGGCATCGTTACCGGCACCAAATCCCCGAAACAGATAAACGTGGCTTAGCCCCAGATTGCCAAAATAGATCATAATGACGCCCAGAGTACTGAGTGCCAATAAAGGATATTCAGCTTTACGAGAAAAGAAGAAGAAAACGAGTTGGGTGAGGAATAAAGTACCCATTCCACCAAACCACACGCCGTAAAGAAGGCCGCCCGTTACAAGTTGGCGGCCATGGTTGTTTTCTTCTTCCAAACGCAGGCTAAGTTGCGTAACGGAATTATGGTTCACGACATGAATATAAACGGTTGTCGTCTTTCCTGCGGAAAACGTCAGCGCAACGGCATCATCGATCCCGGAAATGCCGCTTGACAGAACCGGACGGTGATCACCAGCCTCGTATTTGATAAAATCGGAAACCTTCGCGGCTTTCCCAGGCGCACCAACATAGATGTCAACGGTATCAAGAAAATTAGGCATGAACGACAAAACGCCGTTCCCGTTCATGTCACTCGGTATTGAAACTTTTATCCAAACGGCAGTCTTCGCGAAACCATAATTAAAACTCGCAGTCGGGCTTGGATAAAAGTCCTTTTGATGCTCAGCACGCAATACTTCTGAAATCGTCAACCCGAAAGTACTGTCTGTTAAAGCTGACACGTTCCCATCTAACTTAGGAAAAACCGTTATTTCTGCAGCATACACCTTGCCCGGAAGGACAATGTGTAATAGCAAAAGCAAAAAACACATAAAAAAATGAAACCGGCTAGCAAAATCCCTTATCAGGCTTTTGGTTTTCTTCCGGTGCACTGGGCAGGGGTTGCGGCGTTCCGCTTTCATTTCCATAAGAACTCCGGCATTAGCATCAGAAAAACTGTCCAGCCTTAAGGTTTTGATAGGTGTAATAGTCAGACCAAAACAGGCCCATGACAAATATATCCCCTAAAATAGAGCCTACCCGCGTTCTTCTCGTCGAGGACGACAATGATTTGCGCCAAAGTCTTGCGGACTATTTGCGGCTACGCAAAATGTCTGTGAAAGAAGCGGTCTCAGGCTTGGAGTTTTACAGAGCTTTGAGTCAGCAGACATTCGATGTTGCCGTGCTGGATGTAAATTTGCCTGACACCTCAGGCTTTGAATTGGTGACAGAACTTTCTGCAAAAAACAATATGGGAATTATCATGCTGACCGCGCGCACCGGCCGTGAGGACCGTTTACGCGGTTATAGCGAGGGTGCAGATTTATATATGACCAAGCCTGTTGATAGCGAGGAACTGGCCCTTGCCATCAACAATCTTGTAAAGCGAACGCGAAAAAACGAGACCGAAAAACCATCTATACTCCCACCTAAAGAAACAGTTCTTTGGCTTAATTTGCAAAAGCGAGTTTTGCTCACCTCAAATCAGCAGCAAGTGAAGCTATCAACCCGCGAGTTACTTCTTTTTGAACACCTGATTGAGAACCCGGGAAAAACAATCAAGCGCGATGCGGTTATAAAACTTTTCACCGACGCAGAACCCGATCCGGATAGCCGCCGCCTTGATGCCGCTCTGGCTCGACTTAGAGCAAAGTTTCAAGTGGCCGAAATTCCGTTCCCAGTGCAGATCGTCCATGGGTTGGGACTCCGCTTAAATATAAGCATACAGATTGTTTAACTCTGCGTTGTCCCCATGAAAGGGGAACAGAGAATAGTAACGGTAATCTTCGAGCATACGTAAGGGGTATTACCAAATTAGATTAAAAGGATTTCAGAAACGCGAGATCTTTCCGCTCGTTAAAGCGGGGAAGAAAATTCTTTCATACCTCTTATAGCCTCAAACGATTATGCTTGGATTAACTTAGCAATGCGGTGTCGACACACCAAGAGGCGAACGATGTGCTCGCCGTCTCACGTTGAAAGTTGTTGATCGGTCTCAAGCGCGCCTTCGAAGAGCCTGTGGACGCAGAGCCGCCCATGGGGGTGGGCATAACCTCGACGATCGCCTCTGATTTCAGGTGGGGAGCGGCACGTCGTTCCCGTTCTCTAGCTGGCGCGCCCTATGCGCGGCCTTAGATCCTGGTTAAGTAGAAAAGGCTGAATTTCAGGCCATTATAACCACCGAAATGTGCTCCTTGGTTTTCCCTGTTATCACGCTTCCCTCGCCTGTAGCAGCGTTAGGGAAGCTTGCTCTCTTTGCCGTTTGGGAAACCCGGGGTTTTATTTGGATCAGCCGCGCCAATGTGGCGGATAGGCGGAGTCATAACCTGGTATGGTCTCCATGCGTGCTAACCAAGCGCTGATAGCCGGTAGACTGACAGCAAAGTCATCGAGGCCCAATTTCATCTTGATTGCTTCCTCTCGACGACCAACGCGCGCAAGCATCTGCATATTGGGCAGAGCCACTATATCGGCGGCCGAAACGGTATCGCCTGCCAGATACTCATCACGCTGCAGAGCTTTCTCCATCCACCCTAGCGCATCAAGCGCTGATGATGCAGACGCGCGCATTCCGTCCGGATCGTTGTGAGCAAGCCCCCTGAGAAGGGGCCTCACAATTCCGTCAGAAAGTTGATCGCGTATATAGTTTTCAAACTCGAAAATCGTCTCCCATGTACGGGCGGTCTCAATTGGACTTCTCCCAAATAGCACAGGTTCCGGATGCGCTTCTTCGAGAAACGCCATGATCGCAACCGACTCTGTTATCGGCGATGCGTTGGCTGTAAAGGTCGGCACCTGTCCGCGGGGGTTGAGAAGCAGATAGTCGGCGCTTTTATGTTCCTTCGTCGAAGAATCGATGCGATGCGATACGTAGGGGATACCTTTGTATCCAAGGGTAAGCATAACCCGCCATGAATAAGGGCTGCCGCTAATCCAATAAAGCTCGTATTCCATCAAAATCTCTCTCTGTTTCGTTTCAATTCTGATTGAACGACCAACGTCGCCATCCTTTGCGGCATGATGTGGCTACTCGTTTACTCGCGCCAGCGGCATCCGCTAACAAATTGACATAAGCGCTATCGTCAGACGTAAGAAACAGCGCTGCTCCGGCTACATCCACAGGCGTCCCCATTCGACCGGCCGGGATATTTGCGGCCATATTTGCCACATCTTCTTCGGTTGCAAGCGCGTCGAAGCCCGGTGTCGAAATGTGGCCCGGACTCAGCACATTGATGCGCAGTGGTCGATCCTTCGAGTCACGAACCATTCTCGCACCAGATTACGCAGTGCCGCCTTTGTCGATGAATAGACAGACATTTCTGGAATGCCGATGGAGTCTGCGATCGAACCAGTCAGGATAATGGATGCGCCATCGCGCCATGGCCGATTTCGGCGACGACCTGTGATATACATCGAAGCTCCCTCTTGGGCGAAACGCTTCGTAATGCCAAAGCCTATGCCCGAACTTCCGCCGGTAAAGACCGCTACTTTACTCGTGAGTCTGTTTCCCATTGCGGCGCAGATCCTCCTAGAATTCATCCTTTAGGTTTGTCGCGGCAACGAAGCCGCAGCTTGGGCGTTGAACAGGATTTAGGATTTACCACCCAGTCACGGGTAGAAGCGTGATCAGCATATTAATTATTCCAGATTTGAATTTATGTTCGGCAATCAGGACATGTTTCTGACCGCCCTTCCCTTTCATCACGCATCAAAGTACGGCTCAGAGCCTTATCGCGAATGCCATGATGCACCAGGCTTTCATGTGTACGCTGCACATAATCCAGATTGGATCCCCAAATGCCGGAGGCGGTCGCAACGCGTCGAGAGACCTCATCGTCGCTTAGGCGTCCCGCATAGTGCGGGCTTGTGCGATTTGCCACGAAGCACAGTGCCCGAATTGGGCCAGAATTCGTTTTTGCATCGAGCCATTTGGGAAGATATGCTCCGGACATCATTTCTCGCCGCCAAAGCAGCTTAAGCTCGGAACTCACGTCACCACCGATCCGCATGATGATCCCGTTGCAGGCACCCCCGGCGTCCAGCGCAAGCATGGCGCCTGGGTTGTCGATGGAACCACGCCCACGAACGGAATTCATGCACAGCGACCTGTGATAGCCATGGATGAGGGCCCGCCGCGCCTCTGCAACCGGAAAGATGGGGTTCCAGATCAGCGAGCCGTAAGCGAATACCCATACGTCATGGGCAGACGACGTGCTCTCGATCATTTGTGCCAGAGAGCGATCGAGTTCATCCTCAGTCAGAAACAGTCCCCGTTCCCTTGGGTCAATATCCTCTTGCATCTGCGGTAATGCAGACAAGTGCTCTCTGGTTAGAAGGGGCGCCTCGCGACGATTCAACGGCTCAATGGACATGCGGAAGCTTCGGTTTGTGTATGTGAACAGGGGATAATGGCGCGTCCAGTAACTGGAACACAATCGACTGCTCCCAACTTAGAATGGAAAACCGGCTCGCCCAAAGGCGTGATAAAGCGCAATTGGTAGCGAGGCGAATGCAGGGCACACACCTCACTACATTTCATGCGTCAGAACGTCAGGCCGATGGAAGCGAAGAACGTGTCCATGCGCTCGTCAAGATCGCGCTTGGTTTCCGCCCATGCGGGAACAGTATCCAGAAGGCGCTGTTGCCACGCTGAAATATTCGGGAATTCGTTAAGGGGCGGCTTGGATCGAGCGATCTGTGAGAACGGTGCTGCGATATCGATGTCAGCCAAAGTCAGTTCGTTGCCCACGATAAACTTTCGGTCAGCCAGATGAGCATCGAGTACAGAGGCCGCATCGCGGATCTTGCGCAGGGCGAGTTCGATAACCGCTTCGTTTTGCGGCTTGCCCATTGCGCGCGCTCCCACGCGCTCATCAAACAGAAGCACAAAGAAGATTCGCCACTGCTCACCGGACCAGAACATCCACTGCAACACTTCGTGACGTTCACTTGGGGTTTTACCGACGAGCGACGAGTTCACCTTTTCCGCAAGATAGAGATTGATTGCGGATGACTCCCAAATGATGGTGTCACCATCCTGTAGCACGGGCGTCAGTCCGTGAGGATTGAGCTTCAGAAATTCCGGCGTATGACTTTCGCCCTTGAAAAGGTCAACATTCACACGCTCATACTCGACGCCCATGATCTTGGCTGCAGCAGCGACGCGGCGGTAGCTACCAGAGCCGAGGTCACTATAAATCTTGATTGACATTATAATCTCCTAAGTGGGTCGCCATCCCGACGACAGCGTTCGCACTAAGTAAATTATTCCACATTAGGAGATTAGAGGGGGAATTCGAATAAAATTTATTCCTATTTCGAATATCACTCGATGCCGAATTTCGTAGCCCTGATTTGCTCTTCAATGAACGCAACCAACGCCCGTACTTTTGCGCTGGTGCGCCGCCCGGCAGGCATCACGGCCCACAGATCGAGATCCGGCAGGGTCCATTGCTCAAGAACTTCGCATACGACACCGCTGTTCAGTTCGGCTTCAAACATCCACTCGGTAGCCACAGTAAGGCCTGCACCATTCAGAACAGCCGACCGAACACCTTCTGTAGCATTAATCCGTAATTTAGGCCTGACCGATATCGTTTTGGTCCCGTGCGGCCCCTTGAATTCAAAACGATCACCGCCCTCCCCCTGGGAGAAAACAACGGTCGAATGATCAAGCAGATCATCAGGTGTTGTTGGTGCCGGGTGAGCGGCAAGATAGGTCGTAGCGCCTACCACGATGCGTCTGCAACGCCCTATTCGTTTTGCAACAAGACCAGAATCGTCAAGTTGCCCCATGCGGAGCGAAACATCGATCCCTTGCTCGATCAGGCCTACGTTCCTGTCGTCCAGTTGGACAGATATTTCGACGCCCGGATGCTCATCCAGAAAGTGCGGAAGCTTCGGAATAATATATTGGCACATAAAAGTAAGTGTCCCGCTAATGCGGATCTGACCGGAGAAACTCTGCGCCTTCGTTCCGACCGCCGAAACCGCCGCGTCTGCGTCCTCCACGACTTTGACTGCATGTTCGTTAAATATTCGGCCGGGCTCTGTTGGCGTAAGCTGCCGCGTCGATCTCAGGAACAACGATACTTCGAGTTTTTTCTCAAGATAGGCGATGGCTTTGGAAACGGTTGATTGCCCGACATCGAAAGATTTTGCCGCAGCGCTTAATGAGTTCGTGTCGTATACGCGAATGAAGTAACGCATGGACGTGAAAAGGTCCAACTTCCGCCTCCTGAAAACTATTCGACATGCAATTTACGTTTTCAATACCGCTGAAATATATCAGAAATAAAAGCGATATAAGGAGAAAATTAGTTCACTGATAGCACACGGCCGCGCCAAGAATTGGAACTTTCACAATATTATGTCGCCTGCATTGGCGCTTATCATAGTTGAAAAAGCTTCTTATAGCCTTTCCCGTGACGCACGGCATTTACAATGCCGAAATCGGACTCATCTAAAAATCGAATTATGCAATTATGTTTCTCGTAATAATCGTCATTGACGGTCCACATTACAGGGAATCGCAACAACATAAAAATATGGATACTTTTCGCCTTAACAAAAGTAAAACCCCTCTTCAGTTTTGCCAGAGAGACTAAGATCGACGCGCTTTTGAAGGAAATCTGGAAAAACTAAAAGTGCGGTTGATAGGCGGTTGAACAGCTGCCCAAGCACTTAATAACCCTACCGCAATTTCCCCGAAAAATCCAGCCCCTTACGCATATTTTTCGGCGCAACGTGATTATCTAGACAGACAGAAGCAGCTAAACGCTTAACGCAACAGAGATCGCCGCGAGCCGATATATATGAAGGCTGCCAATCTTGTCTTTGTATCCCTACAGCAACCAACCTTAGGTTCCCCGGCTTCACTTGGCGGACAGAAGACATATGCACGCTTTTTTATCCACTCATTATGGCGTCAGCCTAACTGCTCGAAATAGAACTATCCTACGTTTCTACATTCAGGTTTTGGATCTCGTTATAAACGAGACCGTCCAACTTCAGAGACACGGCTTACGTTCCAGAGCACCTGCAAAAAGGCGTCGCAAGACCAAATAAGCGAGTTGAGCATCTAGCCCGGCTGAATTTGACAAGGCTAGAATTAAATAAAACTTGGCGCATCTTCCGTCCGAAAATGATAAAATCTTGTATGCCATTCACAGCAGCGCGGAGTTCCGTACAGCCCGGCTACGAAATGCGAGCCACGCCCCAAATTAAAGTTGCTGTCGACTTATTTCGAAACTCCGCTCGCGGCAAAGAAAAACGGAGAGGTTACTGCCACCTACTCAGCAAACCAACAATTGTCGCCCCCGACAATTGTTTGATTCGCGCTTGGTACCAGTGACAACAGAGAGCGGATTGTTATATACAACCACCGCCATGATACAGCACGTCGCCAGATGTTTTTTGATAGACTGCCGTCTAATTCCAATATTAGCGTTTAAAAACAACAAGATCGATCGAAATTGATTCTTATCTGCAAAATATCTTGGCCTGCGCACTCCTCGCTAACGATTTGTTAATCGGCTCGCCCCTTGCGATAGAAAAAGAATCGGACATAATGACGGTATTCAGACGACATCAGTGCTGATGCCGTCATTAAGGGCCTGGGAA